>JBFMGC010000001.1 GCA_040752815.1 Candidatus Zixiibacteriota bacterium | reverse complement strand
AGTTTGGTCTGCCTCGCGAGTTCCTCAAGGACTTCAGGGTCAGTCAATACCAGGTTGAGTTCGTCGCAGAGTTTCTTTTCCAGGACGAATCGGGAGATACGTTGATTGTTGGAGCAGACTGAGGTCCCCCCATTGCGGTAGCCCCCGCAAAGATAAACCGATGACCTTCCGCTATTCTGAGCAACAACGGAAGCGCCGCACCTGTCGCACTTAAGAACCCCCGAAAGTAGGTAGTGACCTCTTGGACCGGCCCGGGGCCGCCAGACTCCGGATCGTTTTGAGTGAATCTTATCCCATATTTCGTTCGATATGATGCGAAGAGCCTCACACTTATATGGAACCCACTCTGACACTGGTTTTGTTTTCTTTACTCGTTTAGCCCCCTGGCTTCTCTTGACCCATCTGGTCTTGCTCCATGTCCAGTCGCCCAGGTATTTCCGCTGATGTACCATAGCTCTTAGCGTGGAACGAGACCAGAACCCCGACCGTCTGCCGCAACCGGCGTGAGGAGACGGCACACCGAGGCGGTTCAGGTGGTCGGCAATACTCCGGTAACCGTAGCCGGAGGCCTTCATCTCGAATATCTGTTTGACCACTTTTGCCTGATCAGGGTAAATCTGAATCTCACAACCAAGACGTTTTGGTCTGCCGAACTTGTCGGTTGCTCCAGAGGGGTCGAGAATCTGCCTGGTCTGATATCCGTAAACCCGCCCACCGGCGGAATATCCCCGAAGTACCTGACCCTTGAGGCCCCGGACGATCTTAGCCCTCATATCATCCAGAAACATTTCGTTCATGATCCCTTTGAAGTAGTAAGGGATTTTCGCCGAGGGGTTTGAAGTGTCGATACCATCGGCTACCGCCAGTAGAGTTACGCCGAGCTCCGATAGCTCACGGAAGACGATAGCGGACTCTGCTATGTCGCGCCCCAGTCTCGAAAGGTCATCCACGATGATGTTGGCAAACTTCCCTTGAACGGCGTACTGCTTGAGTCGCAGGTACTCAGGGCGGCGCGAGTCCGATCCCGATAAAGCTGCATCGCGAAAAATATGCTCATCCGACACAGACAAGTCTCGTCTTGCAGCAAAATCCCGGCACTCGTTGACTTGATCATCGAGCGATCTCGGGTTTTGTGCATCGCTGCTGTAGCGAGCGTAGATGGCGGCGTTCATAGACTCAAAAATGGCACATTTTCCGCCCCGACCGCAACCTGATTTTCCGGCTTCATGGCGCTTTAGGGCCTTGTTGAAATGCCTCTAACTCATTGATTATCAAACATATTCACATACACACCTGGCATTTACTCCGAACTAAAAGGGGATGTCTCCAGAGTCGCTTTTGTCCGGTTCCTTTTCCCACGAGCGGTAATACCCCAGGAACTTGTCGGAAATCAGCCAGTTGAAGTCGGGGTTCAGCGTGAACCTGGATACAATGCGGCCAACGCCCTCCTCGACCAAACCCAATCCAATGAGCTCCAATTTCTTCATGATCTGCTTGGCTGTCTTATCGCTCACTTTCATATACTTCATAAGCTCGGTCACGGTGAACTCGCTGGGTTTCGACTGTTTGCATGGAATATCCTGGTCGAAGACAAGTTCCACGGCCTTGCGCCGGTCATCCGGAAGGCAGGACAGGCTCACCGCGACAATCAACGGCAAATCCTCCGTGGTGATTTGCTTGCGTCCGGAGATAAGCGCGTGGGAGCGGGCCAGATTACAAACCAATGTCGTAAATCGATCCACGCCCTCTGGGACCGCACCCGTAGAATTGGTCTCCGCGTGGCCATCCTCGCCCCTTTCCGTCCAAACCCGGATATCCTGCCTCCCGGTAGTAACGAAATCGGCCAATAGGGATATCAAGTCAATGGACTCGGGGCAGTCCTGACTGGGGTCCCATTTGACGGTTCTTGGCAGGTAGCCGCAGTGTTTCAGGAGCGCTTCGACCGAATTGAGATTCTCGGGGGCACCCTCAGGCTGTTCGTAGGGCTCGGCTCGATACTGCTTAATCACAATCGAGAGAAATTGCGCTACTGCCTCCTTGGCGCGGCGTTTCTTCTGCTTGTAGTGCATTGGCTCAGTCAAGATGGTTTTGGCGCGGCTTTGGCGTTCCTCCCGCGATAGACGCGCAGGAGCGTTTAAGAACAACAGACGCGAACCGACTCTCGACATAGCGTTCCAAGCCGTTTGACTTATCGGTGTGGTGGCGCCCAGAAGGCCAAAAATGTAATCTCCCGTAAGAGATCGCGAACCATGCACAGCCCCCGCATTTGAGAGACCGTTCCCGTCCAGGACGCGAGCCAGAGTAGCGTAATTCTCCTGCAGGATTTCCTTCGGCTGGTTAAACAGGGTGCTCATATCAGGGATTATGACCGTCTTGTAGGGGATCTTAGCGAGTAGGTCGACGTTCTTGAGATCCTTCTTCTTCACGTTGCCAGATTGGGTGAGGAAGCTCGCGGGCGTGAACTTGTCCAATCGGTAGCAATAGGGGAGGCCGTCAAAAAAATCCAGGACAGTCGTCTTTTCGGTCGACGGGCCATCGACGAGAACCAGTGCCAGGGGGTTGGCATTATCCTTGAGCAGACACGACATGCAAACGGCCAGACAGGCATCCAGCAAGAACCACACACGAGGGCCGAAGTCCGAAATGATCGTATTCCTGAGATGTCGATAGGCGTGCGACACGCTGTTTTCATTCAAAGCGGTGTCAATTACTGCTTGCGGTATGTTGGTCATTTGGGAACCTCCCTTTCTTCAATTGATTGACGATATACTTTTTTTCAATTATGACTTTGTCGATTTCTTCCAGCTCGTAGAGACAGATTTGCTCCGTTAGGTAAAACGCCTCCAGGGGCATGACTCCGTTTGATATCGCCCGGCGCGCCATCCGCAGCCGACATGACAGGGCTTCATCAAGGAGCTCGTACCAGGCCAGCTTATTTTCTTCCTCGTAGTATTCAGGTGAGTATTTGGGTGACTGAGGGAACACAATAGCGCGGTGTCTCACCCGGTCCTGATGCGATTCGTCACCAGGTGGAGGGAAACCAGCAAGCTCGTACAGTTTGTCTACGGCTTCGCGCTCACTACATTCGTAAAGATAAGCGGTCAGGGCCACCAGGCCCCCTTTGGCACCACAGCAATGGCAGCAGAAGACCTTGTCCGTAAACGAGAATGAGGTCGGGTTGTCACCTCCGTGAATCGGACAGGCGATTCGATTCCCGGAGGCTGCAATGCCAGCGTCTTTCAGGATATCTCTAATGTCCAGACGAGCAATGATGTATTCAAGCGGCACCATGTCTTGACCTCCCTTCGTAAGCGACCGCTTTGAGTGTCCCGATACACTCCGCATATCGCAACGCGGAAACCTGGGCGGTGCCGCTGAAAAATGCCGTGATCTCTTCGTCCGTAGGTGTGGACGACAACAGGAAACTGACATTCTTCGAGTGACCGATCGGTTGGATTCCGATCAGTTCAGCCCTTCCCGATGCGATCAGGAATGCGGCAAAGGTCAGCTTCTCGGTCTGGTAAGGGGCTAATTCTGTTTTCATTGTCATTTACTGCCTCCGTTTTATCTGTTTGAGATTGAGTTATGATTTCATCTGCAATAAGCCCCGCCAGGAAACGCAAGAATTGGTCAAGAGCAGGGCTGATACGCCCGGGGTCCGTTTCAGTGTCGTTCCGGCCGGCGGTTCCGCCTGCGACTGCCGCGTGCGGGTTATTCATGCTCTCCTCGCGGATGACCCACGTGGCGCTTTTCGTAGACCCATTGATCGTACTGGGTTTTGTAGCGTTCTCGGTATAGCAGGCGCTTGAGCTGGTCGGCGGCGTCAGGGCCGGTTAAAGTCTGACCTTCCAGGCGAATCTCTGCCTTGCCGAGGTTGACGTCCCTGATCCAGGCGTACTCGTACGCGGTGAGTGACCTGTTGAAACGCGGTTTCTTGGGTAGCGGAAGGTATGAGGTCGGCCGACAAGTCGAAGACCGGGGTTTGGTAAACCTCAGGCCGAGCCTCTTGAGTTCCCTGTTAAGCTTGATGACACATCGAACGCTGCAGCCGAGGACGACTGCTGTGAGGCGATCAGAGAATCGAAAGTACCGTTTGAGCAGGAAAAAGTAGAGTCGAGATATCGACCGCTGATCTCCGTTCGTCGACACATAATCCAAGTTCCACAGCTTCGGCCTCTCGTCACCATCCAACACACTCTCTACTGCCCGCAAGAACGCGACACCGGTCAAAGCCACTTCCGGTCCGGCCGTTACGACGCTGGCGGCAACAGCATTCTTAAGTAGCCACAGCCTTGCCTCCCGACTGGATTCGCGGAAGAGCTGGCGGTGGCACACCGAACGCAAGGCAAGATTGACAACGTGAGATTCAGAATCAATGTCGGTGTGACGCGGCCTGCTTGCTACTGACGACACCGATGTGCGATCAATGTCTCTATGTCGACGATCAATCTTCATCCCCCGAAGTTTATCTATGCGGAAACCGGTGAACGAGTATACGATGAGTACCCCTCGGAGGTACTACGATAGGTACCCCGAGGATTATTTCAGCGATCTGGCCAGGCGTAGTCTATTTTGACGATTTTGCCGCTTGTTCGCACGTTTCTTGCATTGGATGGAACAGTACTTCTGTCCATATGCATCGAATGACCGAGGAATAAACGCTCTGCACTCAGCACATTGAAATGAACCCTTGTACGATTCGACCTGATTGTAGTATATTAGTTCGTCCCAGAAATCGAAGTAAGCCGCGGCGACAACCATCTCGATCGGCTGCACGGAAGTCGCAACCTCAATGTAGGTTTCACCGCAGAAATCCCCGTAGGTCAACCGGCCAATAAACCGTCTCTCGCGAGCGGAAAACGGGTCTTGTCTTGAGGAGAGGATTTCCTCTATGTCAACGGCGTTGCGCAGGCTATGAACGTATTTAGAAATTGTGAGTATTTCCGGAGGGGTTAAGGGCAGTCTCTGCTCTCCCAAAGTCCACGTCTTTATAGCTAACTTTCTTAGCATCTCAAGTTCGCCCAACGGAAGAGCGCGCAGTGTAAGCTGGGCCAGGTTGTTCGCGCATTTGATCTGTTCGAGTTTCTTCCGACGAGTGCTGGGCTTTTCCCCAAGTGTTTCGCATGCCCAATCCAGACTTTTTTCTACCAGGGGTACCCATAGGAATGCGCTGAAACCAGTTGCGATTCTCTTCCGGTTTTCTTCTTTCATGGTAACACCCAGTAGCGCAGCTATCCTCCGCATTGGTTCGGAAATCCAATGGCAGAATCCAGCGCAATACCAGAAGTCTCTTACCGTTTGATCCGAGTTTCTGCCATCAGCAACAGATCGGTCGCAACAACCGATTGATGCTCGGACAAGTTTGGCCTCGCCTGGAGTGGAAGCACCGATTATTTCGTAGTCCTCTGGGTGTTTACGGATGTCACGAAGCACTATCTTGTGGAAGCGTTGCAGGTCGTCTTTGTAGTCCGAATAAATAGAGCTAACCGTTTGTGCGAAGACCAACTCTTTGTTAATCGCCAAGAGGGGTTCGATTCTATCTCCCGAGGCAACAGGGATGATCAAGTTATTTGAGCCATCCTTCGGATGCTGATCCACCACCTGACGCAGTATCTCTACGGAGTACTCCGGCACAGATCGGTACATGTTCAGGATTGAACGCCAGTAAGTTCCTTTCTCAATGGGCTTGAACACTGACACGACTCTTGACATGATTCCTTTTGAGCCTCTATAGGTTGGCCTGGCGTGGCCACCTACGCCACGAAATCAGGTGGCCGGACACGAATCTGGTAGGACTGTTAAGGTCCCAGCAGTTGCCTACTCCAACTTCTCCAACTTCGCCTTCAAGGTCGACCTAACATTCCCCGGCGGTTTGCCGTCGGATCGGAAGAACTCGGCCAGGAGGCGGGAGATCAGGCCTGAGCCGCTTTCGCCGTACTCGGCGGTGTAGCGTTTGATCCGGTCGATCAGCGCTACCGGAAGATTCATAGTCACCGGCCTCCGGGGGATTCCATCAGCGGGTCGACCCAAAGGTCTGCGTTTTTTCTGTGCCATATACCTCCAATTTTGGGTGCGCACAGGCGCACGTCAATCAAGTAATTTGCTACTTCCTGTAATTAGAGTTATGGGAATCAGGGGCTGTATCCGGCCCGAATTTGACCTCTCCAAAGGTCTCGTAGAACCGGGGCAGATCAGCCTGGCGTTTGACACTGTCGTTGTAAACCTGGAGCATTTCCAGCGACCGGTGGCGGGTGTACTGGGCGACTGTCAGCAGGTCCCCGCCGTACGCCTCGATCAGCTTGGTCGTAAAGTAGTGCCGGAATCCGTGAACAGTTCGGCACAGTCCGAGTTCTCTCAAGGTCCGGTCGACAATCAGCCTTAGGCCTCTGGTGGTGAGCCGCCTGCTGTTGTTGCTGAAACCACAAAACAGCGGTCCATCGGCCACATAGTTGATGCGTATGTGTTCAGCCAGGGCTGTGACCGTCTCCGGCAGCAAGTCAATCGGTTCTTTGTCGTCCTGGCCCTTGCCCTGAACCATCGCTGTTCGAGCATTCAGGTCAAGATCGGTCACGTCCAGTCGGCAGATTTCAACTTGTCGCAGGCCTTGCAGTCCTAACAAGCACAGAATAGCCCTCAAACGGGCATTATTTGGCGACAAATCCAGCTCCCGGATTCGCCCAGTCAGCAGGGTCATTTCTTCGTCAGTGATCCCGGTCCGCTTGTGCCGCTTGCTCTGGCTGAAGCTCTTCACGTTGGCAGTGATGTCCACCGGCAGATACCCCCGCCGATGCAGCTCCCTCAAGAATACCCTGGCTGCCGCCAGATACTTGTTCTTGGTGGCGGCGGTCAGGTCGGTCCGGGCGGCCAGAATCCGCTTGTAGTTCAAGAAGGAGTCCGGAGTCAGGCCGGTTCGCCGGACCAATCGCAGAAACCGCCCAATCCTTGCTTTGTAGTCTGCCAGGGTGCTTTCGGATACGTCCAGTGTGTCAAACACCGCCTGAGCTTCTGCCAGCCTCACAGGAGCCTTATCTGGCCCCGTAGAGACCAATTCCAGCGTGGTGTGTGAGGTCATAGCATCGCCCCGGCTTCAATCTGCTGCAGCGCCATCCGCAGGTTGTTCCGACACTGCTTGAGCAGGTTTATGTAGGCCTCAAGCGGTTTGCCGTCCAGCCCCTCGGCCTGAGCAATCCACTTGGCCCGCTCGGCAAACAGGTCACACAGGCCCCGGCTGGCCAGACGAAGATCGACACACCGGGACGCAAACGGCGAACTGTCCAGGTTCTCCTCGAACAGGTCATTCCCCTCAAGGGTAGTTGTAAACACCACCACCACATTGCGCGGAAGATTCTCCAAAATGTCCAGAAACAGCTCGATAACAGGCCGCGAAAGACCGTGAGCTTCGTTGACGATCAATGCATGGCCCGGTCTCTCGGCCATTGGGATATACCGCCAACTGTCGACTACCTCACGCAGACCGTTGGGCGATAGCTGCCGGGCGACCACTTCCCGGATATAGAGCGGATCGGCCCCTGAGCGGGCGACTATCCGGGCCAGGGTGGTCTTGCCGGTGCCTGATCCCCCGGCCAGCCAGTATGCCCGCCCGCCCCAGCCACGTGATTGCAGCAGTTCGATCTTCTTTATGACCTTTTCCTGTCCAATAACCTCAGAGAGACAGGTCGGTCGGTACTTGTCATCGAGTCGCATGTGAGATTCTCCATAAGTTCTTGACCGGCAAAGGGTCATCACTTATCTTTGAGTGTCCATAAATCCGTCGTTTGACGGGTTTGTTTGTTGCCCCCGGAGGGCTTAATTGCCCTCCGGGGTTTTGTTGTTCAGAATATAGTCGGCGGCTTTCTGAGCCTGGGCCGCAGCCGTGACCGCCAACCGCTTGTCCGCTTTCAGGGCTTGCAGCCAGTGGGCCACATAGCTGGCCGCATTGTCGAGAGTCTGATTCTCAATCCCGGCCATGCCACACAGGAACGCCGCTCCCATCTCGGCTACCAGTTCTTCCCGACTGTAATTCTGGCCACCAAAACCGTCGTATTCTGTCAGAGTCTTCCGGTTCAGTCTCGAACTATGCCCGGTCGCATGGGTCAGTTCGTGAAACAGAGTCGCATAATACTCCGACTGCTCAGGGAACCGGTGCCGCTCCGGTATGTGGATCGAATCGGTTGCCTGACGGTAGTAAGCCCGATTGCCGCCGTTGTGATTGATCGCGGGTGGATTAGGCATTCCGGTAACTATCCGGTCACACTCTGAAATCGGCTCGAATCTTGGCCGCTCCGGCAGGTCAGGCACTACGCCATCGGGCAAGGTGCACTGCGACACGTTGAAGACGTTGTAGTACCGGAGAAACGGAATCCGATCAACCGCCCGGTGGCCCTCGCTGTCTAACTCTCCGGTTTCCTTGTCAATCCAGTTCCAGAAGACCACCATTGACGACCGTTCTCCCTTGTTGACATAGCCGCCAAGTTTCTTGGCCTGGTTGAAGGTCAGCCAGTAGGGCGAATCGAATCCGCCGGCCATCAGGATAAAGACATTGATTCCCCGGTACGGCTGCCGGAAGACCAGGTTTTTCGGCAGACCTTCCGGCCCGGAGACGGTCCAGGGCCGATGCCAGGGGACGGTGCCGCGTTCGAGCAGGGCGACAATCTTGTCAGTCATTGTTTGATACAGGTCCATGGTTACTCCATTGTTTGAGGGTTGTTTGTTGCGAACGTATTATAGAAGATGTGTCGGCATTTGTCAAGTATTATTTACATAAGTAATGCAAATAATAGCCAGGTATTTGTGTGTTGGTTGGCCGTAATTGGAACGCTGTTTGAGGTGCGATAGATGCCTGCTCGCGGCGGCGCGCCGGTTGTGTGGGGGGTACGGGGGAAGAAAACGGGGCCCCGGCATTAGAATACGGTCCCTGCTTCTTACACAAAACGGACGATCCCGCGCAATACGGTTCTGCAAAAAGCGGGTCCCATGCTGTGGGCAATTGACCAAGACTTTGAAAACGAACAAAGCCTGCGAGTGACTATCGCACGCAGCCTTCCGCAATTACCACTGCCATAGGGCGCAGATCACGCCGTAAGAAAACCTTGACAGAATTGTCGTGGTTGGGTATAGTAGTTGTCGTACATACTGATAACGCGAAGCAAAGGTGGCGATGTGGCCCGGCTCCTGATTCCAGTAGTAGTTGTATTGGTGGCGGGGGTGTCGTATGCCACGACGATAAATGTGCCCACGCCACCAGCTTCGTCACAGCCAGAAATTGGTGTGGGCAACACGAATGAGAATCCGGCCTTTGCCCGTGTTATGGAACGCCTCGCGAACATGCCTCTGGCGTTCACGAAGAACGAGGGTCAGTGGCCGGACAGCATATTGTTTCGGGCTTGCACCGGAATGGAGACGGTGTGGTTCACTAGAAGTGGAGTATATCACCAAGTTAAGCGTAGGGTATCTTCGGGCACCGGAACGCCCAGTGGCCCATGGTCTGAACCTGGAACCAATGGCATACAGCGTGGGCCTAATGAGGCACAGACTTTCTTGATTAAGGCTTCGCTGCTGGGTGCCAATCCTGCTTCAACAGTGTTCGGCACCAAAGAGCTGGAATACAAGTGCAACTTCTTCCTCGGAAACGACCAAGGTAATTGGCGCAAGGGTGTATCAAACTACGACGCGATAGTCCTAAGAGAGGTCTATTCGGGAATCGACCTCACCTATTTCGGCAATGGTGATGGATTAGAGTACGATTTTCAGGTAAGTCCGGGAGCTGATCCCTCACAAATCAAGGTCCAATACTCAGGAGTGAGGTGTATTTCGGTTGAAACAAGTGGTGATTTGGTTGTTGTGACAGAATGGGGAGAAGTCTCTGAGCAAAAACCAGTAGTTTACCAAAAAGTTGACGGCTGCCGCAAATCGATTCCCGCTCAATTTGTTTTGGTGGATAGCTGCACTTTCGGTTTTCAACTGGCCCCCAACTACAATGCAGACCTTCCTCTGATTATAGATCCAATCCTTACCTACCGCTCCTACGTTGGCGGAAGCGATGTTGAAGCCGGTTGCGCAATTGGTGTAGATATCTTGGGCAACGCCTATGTGTCTGGGTACACTTACTCGGCAGATTTTCCGACATTGCTCGCTTTTCAGACAGTCTATGGGACGGAGGGAGACGCGTTCGTCACCAAGCTCAATGCCGCGGGAGATGGTGTTCTTTACAGTACTTACATAGGAGGCAGTGGTGAAGAAAACGTTGGCGAGATTGCCGTTGATAACGGCGGTAACGCATATATTGTTGGCTACACTGAGTCAGCTGACTTTCCGGTAATGGATGCCCTGCAGCCATTCAGTGGAGGCACCTTGGATGGCTTTGTGGCTAAACTCAGTGATTTGGGAAACACCTTGGTCTACAGTACATACATCGGTGGGGATCAACCCGAATACTGTTGGGATATTGCGTTGGACGCCACTTACAATGCTTACATTGTCGGGTATACGGCGTCGGAGAATTTCCCCATCGAGGGAGCATATCAGAACAGCACAAATGGAAATGGTGATGCGTTCCTAGCCAAAATAATCGCATCTGGTGATGCCCTAGCTTACAGCACCTACCTTGGAGGAAACGGTACTGACGAGGGCATGGGAATCGCAGTTGACCAGTACGGCAACACTTATGTCACTGGTATCACCTCGTCACTAGATTTTCCAACCAAGAATGCATTCCAATCTACCTGCGATGGCGGGCAGGACGCCTTCGTGACAAAGTTGAATAGCTCTGGAAGCGATATTGTATACAGTACATATATCGGAGGAAGTTCCCAAGATTGCGGGGGCAGAGATATCGGCGTTGACAGCAACTACAACGTGTCTGTTGTGGGTACTACTCGTTCGGCTGACCTTCCTACAAGGAACGCTCATCAATACGCCCATGCAGGCGGCTTCGATGATGCATTCCTGGCAAGGTTTGATTCCGCCGGTAGTGGCCTGGTTTACAGCACCTATCTCGGAGGATCAGGAGGAGATAACGGAGAATGCCTCGCAATCGATTCCCGTGGCAATGTGTATGTTGCTGGTTACACTCAATCGGTAAACTTCCCACTTCTTAGACCCTACCAGTCTACGCTCTACGGACCCTCTAACTTCTTTGTAACTGAGTTCTCAGGTTTCGATAATACGTTGGTGTACAGCACGTACTTGGGAGATGCCAGCGGAGATATGGGAATGGGCATTGCTGTTGGTCCAAATGGACTAGTTTATATTACGGGTAGGGGGCAGGGAGATGCTTCTGTTGCACAGTTATCCGAAGACTCAGATGGAGATGGAGAACTTGATGTGGTCGATAATTGTCCAACTGCTTTCAACCCGGACCAGACTGATTCGGATGGTGATGGAATCGGGGATGCATGTGAGGCTTGTTTCATAAGAGGATGGTCGATCGCTGGGGAGATCGGTCTGTCGAACGTCGTGGACCACGCACCTCAGTTTGTGTGGGAGTACTCGAGTGAGAATGGTTTCGTACAGACGCGAGCAGAGATAAAGCTTGGAACTGTCGCAGATTGGTCGTTCGCAGAAATTTGGGAGTCCGGGAGCATTACTACAGATGAGCCGTCTGTGCAATATGCTGGCGCGCCGCTCGTTGATGGTACCACTTACCTCGTCAGACTGCGGCTTGGCGACAACGGGCAGTGGATGAGTCCGTACTATACAGAGTTTCGCATGAACTCATTGCCGACCACACCATCCGTCGCTTCTCCAAAGAGTGGCTCTGTGTTGGGGCATCAGCCGACTCTCTACATCACAAATTCTACTGATCTGGAAAGAGACGAAATAGCATACGAGTTTGAAATCTACGCTATACAACACCCCTATGCTCCGGTTGAGCTGAGTGGAATGGTGGAGGAATCGCCCGATTCCACCGGCTGGACCGTGAGTGAATCGCTGTCGGAGAACGAATACTACTTTTGGCGGTGTCGAGCCTGGGACGGGTTTGAATTCTCCGACTGGTCGACCTACTGGTTTTTCGCGGTCAACAGTTTTCCTGAACCCCCAGGCACGCCTCAAGTAATCGCGCCCATAGGTGAGGATTTGATTCTGTATGACATGCTACCCGCTTTCACCTGGACGGAGGTGACTGATCCTGACCCATTTGATGAGGTTAAGTATCGTTTGGAGCTTTCCTTGAATGAGAACTTCACGCTGGTGGTGCCGTTCGACAATCTAACCGACACCTCATACACGTTGGCAGACTCGTTGTCTTTTGATACGCCCTATTGGTGGCGAGTGAAGGCAAAGGACGAGGGCGGCCTGTTCAGCACGTCTGTGCCATCCGATTTTTGGACCTGGACGCTGGGTGATGTAAACCACACGCATGATGTTACGATTGGCGACATCACCCTGATGATCGATCATCTCTTCCTGACCGGCACGCCGATTGTGCCGCCGCGAGTCGGAGACGTAAACGCCACCTGCAATATCACCATCGGCGACGTAACTGTCATGATCGACCACCTCTTCATCTCCGGCGCACAATTCATGGTGGGATGTGAATAGGGGCAGGAGCTACCCTGTGACTTAGGATTCTCTATTCGATAGGAGAATGCGATGTGGCGACAAGTAATCCAGATTATGCTTGTATTAACAGCGGCGTTTCTGCCGAGCGCTGCAGACGCAGGCGAATGGGCCAGCGGCTTTCACCTACCGGGAATCGACGGATCTGCGGCTGCACTGACTGCCTACAATGGTCGCCTTATGGTTGGTGGTCGGTTTACGATTGCTGGGGACAGCATTGTTCGTAACATAGCCGCTTGGGACGGGAGTGTTTGGTCGTCGTTAGGTTCCGGTGTGAACGGACAAGTCAACGCACTCGGAGTCTACAACGACAAACTAATTGTGGCAGGCTCGTTTGACAGCGCAGACGGTATTCCAGCAGGCAGAATTGCCGCGTGGGACGGTACCTCGTGGAGCACTCTGGGGTCGGGAGCTTTTGATGGCCAGGTTCATGCTCTCGCTACCTATGGAGGCAATTTGGTTGCCGGAGGGTGGTTTTCGTCGGTCGGTGAAGTCACGGCACACAGTATCGCCTCATGGGATGGCGACTCGTGGTCGACGCTCGGACAAGGAATGGACAGTGGGGTTTACGCGCTAGCTGTGTACGATAACAAGTTGATCGCGGGAGGAGATTTTAGCAACGCCGGTGGAGCATCGATAAACTGGATTGCAGCCTGGGACGGAGTGTCCTGGTCGACTCTGGGAGGTGGTGTGGACTGGGTCGTCCAAAGCCTAACTGTTTTCGGAAACGAATTGGTAGCGGGAGGGGGGTTTAGCAACGCGGGCGGAGTCGGGGCCAGCAGAGTTGCATCGTGGAACGGGGTTTCCTGGTCGCCATTGGGTGACGGAATGAACTATTGGGTACACTCCCTTGCGGTTTACGACAGCAAACTGATCGCTGGCGGCGATTTCACTCAGGCAGGTGGTAATGCTGCCAATGGTCTGGCCGCTTGGGACGGAACAGTCTGGTCAGAGGTCGACGGTGGTACCAACGACCGTGTTTATGCTCTGCTGGTTTCTGATGACACACTGATAGTAGCGGGGGGGTTTTCCGCGGCTGGTAACATTGCTGCCAAAGGAATAGCGGCGTGGAATGGCACGTCGTGGTCATCATTGGTCAGCCAGCCGGGCATGGGCGTCAGTAATGTGATAAACGCTGTGACCGTTTACGACAACAAGCTCGTTGCGGGAGGGCTTTTCACGGCGGCTGGAAGCGAAACCGCGAATCGAATCGCCGCATGGGATGGTACGGCATGGTCGTCACTGGGGGACGGTGTAAACGGGGAGGTACATTCATTGGCTGTGTATGGTGACAGCCTTATTGTTAGCGGAGGATTCACAACTGCGGGCGGAGTACCCGCAAACCGAATCGCAGTTTGGAACGGCAATTCCTGGGCTCAATTCAGCAATAACGATTGGGGATGGGCCCCCATATACTCGATGATCGTCTATAATGGAAGCCTTGTCGTGGGTGGAGGTTTCACGACAGCCGGAGGGATGCCTGCGAACCGAACCGCTACTTGGAATGGGATAGCCTGGTCGCCCTTGGGCTCCGGAATGGCAAAGGACTACGGCACCGGATATGCCGAAGTGCATGCTCTCGCCTTGTATGAAGACCTCCTGATTGCAGGCGGCACGTTCGACTCAGCGGGTGGAGTCGCGTGCAAGAACATTGCCGCCTGGGACGGATCCTCATGGCGACCACTGGGTGCAGGTATCACAGGTTATGCGGGATACGCGATAGTGTACACCCTGAGTGTACACGACAACTCCTTGGTGGCCGGGGGCCAGTTTGACTCTGCGGGAACGGTGCGCTCGCGGAACCTGGCCAGGTGGGACGGTTCATCATGGCAGTCAATCGGTAACGTCTCGGGGGATTTCTTACGGTGCTTTGCCGTATACAATAGCAGACTTATTATCGGTGGTCGGTTCAGCGCTATCGACCATGGAAGCCCTGTTTCCGCTGCTAATGTCGCGGCTTGGGATGGCACCACATGGTCGCCCGTAGGCGCTGGGCTATCAGGCACGGGTTATGTAGCTGGGCCCCGCGCTCTGGCAGTCTATGACACGAGTTTGGTGGCCGGCGGTGACTTTAAAACCGCTGGAGGTACGCCTTCAGCGTTCTTTGCGCTTTGGGGTGAAACAGGTCCTGACACTGATGGAGATGGGATTTCCAACTACTGGGACAACTGCCCAACGGTATCCAATTCTAACCAGAGCAATCAGGACGCGGATGGGGTCGGTGACGTTTGCGACAACTGCCCTCAAGTAAGTAACAGCACTCAATCGGACGCTGACGCCGATAGTGCCGGCGATCCATGTGACGATTGCACTGATACAGATCAAGACGGTTTTGGTGACCCAGGCTACACGGCCAACACATGTCTTTTGGACAACTGCCCGGGTATCGGGAACTCTGGTCAAGAGGACTTGGACAGCGACGGCGTCGGCGACCTCTGCGACAACTGTCCGACGGCCTCCAATAGCGGACAGTCCAATGTCGACGCCGATAGCTATGGTGACGTGTGCGATAACTGCCTGACAGCGTCCAACAACGACCAGGCGGACAGCGACATAGACGGTATCGGGAACGTGTGCGATAATTGTCCTGATGTCGTGAATACCGCTCAAGCCAACACTGACGCCGACAGTTACGGTGACCTGTGTGACAACTGCCCCGCAGCAGTTAACAATGACCAAGCAGATACAGATAGTGATAACAAAGGGGATGTCTGCGACAACTGTGTTGCGGTAGCCAATTCGGATCAAGCCGACTCTGACATTGATGGCGTAGGGGACGCCTGTGACAATTGTCCGAGTGCTTCCAATACCAGCCAGTCAGATGTCGATGGCGATGACCACGGTGATTTGTGTGACAACTGTCCGACAGCGTTCAACAACGACCAATCAGACGAGGACGCGGATGGCGTAGGGAGTGCATGCGACAACTGCGTGGAGGTAGCGAACGCAAGTCAAGCAAATACGGATGGCGACAGCTTTGGTGATGTGTGCGATAACTGCCCGACAGCGTCCAACAACGACCAAGCAGATACAGATAGTGATGGCGCAGGAGATGTTTGCGACAACTGTGCTGCGGTCGCCAACGCGGATCAAGCAGATTCGGACACCGATGGCTTTGGTGACGTCTGTGACAATTGCATGGCCATTGCAAATGCAAATCAGACCAACGCGGACGGGGATTTATATGGTGATGTATGCGATAACTGCCCAACAGTATCGAACAACGATCAGGCCGACAGCGACGGTGACGGCGTAGGAGATGCATGCGATAATTGCGTGTCAGTCTCCAACAATGAGCAGTCAAATACCGACGGAGATTTATTTGGCGACGCCTGCGACAACTGCCCTACCGCAGCCAACAGCGGCCAATCCGACAGTGACTTGGACGACGTGGGAGATGCGTGCGATAACTGCGGGACCGTAGCGAATACAAACCAAGCTAATGTGGACGGAGATTACTTCGGTGACCTGTGCGACAACTGCGCAGCAACAGCCAACAATAGTCAAGCAGATACAGACGCTGATGACATTGGAGATGCCTGCGACAACTGCCCCACTGATGCAAATGCGGATCAGGCCGACAGCGACGGCGACGGCATGGGAGACGTCTGCGATTTTGGCGCTTGTGGCGATGTTGATTTCTCTGGAGGGCCTGAAGGAGGGGCCAATGATGTATCAATTGGCGACGTCACAATGTTAATAGACTACCTATTCGTATCACATCCCTCGTTGCCGCACGCCAGATTGGCTGATGTCGACAACGTCAAGTGGATAACTAACAATGACGTCATGCAGATAAACTATGCGCTCTTCTACAGCGGCCAAGTTGAGTTGTTGGATTGTCTCCCCAGGTATGATAGTACATTTCCTATCTCCTACTTTGATACCATCGAAATACGAAACGCCTACGTAACGGCGGGCAGCTACAAATGGGAGGTCGAACTGTGGATAGCCGCTGCTCAATCGTACCAAGGCCTAGCATTTCCTTTTCGCTACCATTGTGGCACGTCAGACGTGACGCTGGATTCGATCTTACTTGACCCGGATAATCTGATAACCAATGTCGGCGAGCTGCGACAAATCTCTCAAGTCGACTCATCGGGTATCATTGGACTGGTCGACATTGGGTACGACGAACTCTACTTCCCCCCGGCGGGCAAGTACCAGTTGGCGTCGCTCTGGTTTTCGCTGGCTCCGTTGAGCGAAACGCAACACATCGAAATAGACACGGTCAGATACAATCCCGACGGAACCGTTGTTCTCTCGCGACTGGTCGCAGACCAGAATGCCGGCGTGGTTCCAGTGATAATCGAGCCGGCCTCTGATGAGGACGGTGACGGGATTTGCGATCCGTCTGACAACTGCCCATCTATCCCTAACCCCGACCAGACAGATGCCGACACGGATGGCATTGGCAACTCGTGTGACGCCTGCACAGATATCGACGCGGACGGATTCGGAGATCCGGCCTACACTGCGAATACCTGTCCTGCTGATAACTGTCTCTGGATTGCCAATCCCGGCCAAGACGATTCCGATTTCGACGGTGTTGGTGACGCGTGCACGTTTTCTGCTCCCACCCCGGAGGGCAGCAACGTGAACGTGGAACTTGGCAGTGTCGTAAGTCTCACATTCGACGGTGTTACAGCCGCTGGCAGCACAGAGATGGTCATGACACCCGCTGGCTCGGGTCCGACCGGGCTCCAGATAACTCCGCTGCAGTCACCTGCGTACTACTACATCACGACCGATGCGACTTACAGCGGGCAGATTGAAGTGTGCATTACCTATGATGATGCAAACATGCAGCCTGGTGACGAGGCGGGGTTGACCATACTGCACTATACGGGATCAGACTGGGAAGATATCACTTCCTCCGGTTATCCTGATGTGAGTAATAATGTCATTTGCGGCCTCACCAGCTCGCTGTCGCCATTTGTTGTGGCCATTCGAACTGGTTGCTGCAACGGTCGAGTCGGCGACGCTAACCAATCTGGTGATGACGAGCCGACTATCGGAGATGTTACAATCTTGATCGACGCGAAGTTCATCTCCGGGACTTGCGACGGGATTCTCAACTGTCTCGAAGAAGCGGATATTAACCAGTCAGCAACGGGTGTGGTCACCTGTGATGATATCTCAATAGGAGATATTACTATCCTCATCGACTACCTATTCATCACTGGGCCATCGCTGGGGCTGCCGGAGTGTTTGTGAGGAGTGCTGTTTGCTGCACGGAAGGCCATCGGCACGAGCAACTTGCATTTCAACTTGGGGCATCACCTTGTCTTGACTGTCTGATGAAGCACATTCGACAACATACTCGTCTAAGCTAAGAGACCACACACCTTGCGAACGGTATGGCTGATTATGCCGATTTTGTTGCCCAGGTAGCGGCGCTGTTGCGTTGGTACTGCCATGGTGCGTGCACCCGCGCCGAAGAAAACCGGCTGGTGCTGATGGCGGCGAAAGTCGCCGAGCAGAAAGTGAGCGGCAAGATCAAAGCCGCAGCGCGAGTGAACGACACATCAGCACAGCAAGAGGCGGCGTCAATCGTGGGACCGCTATTCGGCAGGACAAGTCAGGGAATTCCGTTGGTCAGCGCTCTCGACCGATGGTTGGACGCAGACGACATCGAACTCTTCCAGCGATTCCAGGCTGTCGTTGTAAGGCACGCCAAACAGGAGCTATTCCACCGCTGGCGACAAGTCGATCATCTCAGTTGCTGGCTCTGGCACCGGCTTCAGCGAAGTCTTAGAGACGGCGAGCATCTGCACCTGTTTCCGCCCGAGACGCCGCGTTGGGTGATGTTGTCAGGCAGGAGGCGCGACTCGAGAGATTTGGCGTCCCTCGATTCGCAGCGGCTTTGCGAACTGGCCGCCGCGTGTCTGCAACCGGGGGTGTCGATCGCTGATCTGATCGTGGAGGCTCTCGAGCAGGCTGAATTCGATACCGGCCAACCGCAGGTTATTTCGATTGAGGATCTTTTCGATGCCATGCGGGTCGCGGCAGTGGAATCGGTTCACGAGGCGACCTCAGGCGTGCAAAACGAGATCCTGCACATAGCGGTCGAGAAGGCCACGGCGGCGGCCCGACAGGGACTACAGGAACGCTTGCAGCGATACGAGACCGACGGGAAGCTGATGCCACCCGCCCTGGGCTGTTTCAAAGCCGCACTCGAGGATATTCTGATCGACTGCGCCGACGGCGGTCCGGCGATTAGTTATTTCGGCTATCTGAGCAGCTACCTACCAGGGTTGAGCCGCGTAGAATACAGGAAATCGTACAGGAGCCGGTTCGAATATCTGGCGGAATTCGTCAGGATTCGATTCGCTGAGGTTCTGAAGGACAATTATGATCGCTGAAAAGTCTGCAGTCAGCCCTGCCGTGTACTATAGTCTCTTCAGACGGGGTGACGAACTATTGGCGCAAGGAATGCCGTGGTGAATAGTATTGACAATTGCCCGGAGTGGGAAGATTGGCAGAGATTTGTTCTTGGGCCGACGGGGACGGCATCCGATCCCATGAGACTTCATCTCGAAAGCTGCCCTGCCTGCCGTTTCCAGGCGGCGCAGGCCGCGAAAGAACTTGAGGAACTCAAGGACGTATGGGGCGGCGGTTTAGAAAGTGTTATCGTCCTGCGCCCGCGCAGCGAGGACACGTTAACGGATATAACATCGGTAACGACTCTTGCCGCTCAAGGTAACGACCGGCCGCGGGAGTCGGCATCCGTGACGCTCACGTCGGACGACCAACGACTGATGCTGCACGCGGTGCGGGATGCCCGCACCAGAGAGATCTGGCTTTATCTCAAGGCGGACGATCCGGACACCTGCCGAAACGTTCTGGTCACACCGTTCGGCGGTGACCGTGAACTGCTTACGGACGAAAGCGGTCGGATTAACCTTGGTGAGATAGAGTGGCCTCAGCCCGAGCGGTTGACCGCCGAGGTGAGGCTTCCGCGCGCCACGTTCCGGTTGTCCCGGGTCGATCAACTTGCCGACCGGGGTAGCAGCTCCGAATTGGAATCACCATCGGGCGACCGGATCAAAGTAACCTTCACTGGGGAAGGCCGGTACCGGAAGCTCACGGTGCAACTGCTGGAATTGGCCGGCACGCGCGGGGACGCGCCTCTGAGGGTGGCCATCCGCACGCCCGATTCAGGGCACATATCAGGTGTCCCGGGCGCAACCCCCGCGGAGGTCTCATTTGACCGAGTGAGCGCCGAGGGGATAGTTGAAATCTACCTGTATCGATAATTGGGACCTTGGCCGGCATTGTTGACATAGAACGCGAAGCGTCGCGATTGAGACGGAGCCTGATACGGGCCCGGATTCCGGAGCTGCGCCTGCTCTGCGGTCTTCGTTTTTTTGAGTTTGCGGCGGCTCATCCCGGAGTAGAGTTGGAGTCGTACTTGCGGGAATTTGTCCCGACTCTGGCCGACTCCGCCGCGAAGTGCCACCCGCATGAATTTCTGCCGGCGGAGTCTGACTCTCTCCAGGCGCTTGTCAGAATGATCCATGGGCTTGCGACCGATGTCGTACACTCCGATGATCTGGCGCGATTGAATGAGCTGGCGCAGTCACTTCAGGATGGCCGGGCAGAGCCCCCGCCCAGCACCGCCGCTAAAGACGCTGTCCGCGTTGTCTGTCTCTTTGTCGAATACTATCCAGATCTCGACCTGCCCCCGCGAGGCAGACTGCTGCAGATGCAGGTGACCGCCACGGTCATTTCGTCCAAGATTCCGACTGACGACATAATCGTCCGCAACCCGACCGAGGAACCAGACGACCGCTTTCTGAGTCAGGCCAGGGACTCGATCAAGGCTGCCAGGGATTACCTGCACCGCCGTTTCGGTCTTTCGCTAGCGAAGCGATACCGCTTTGATTTTGCGGTTGACTCGACCGGTGCGCGGCTGACGGGCGATTCGCTAGGGGCGGCATTTGCCGTCGGCGCGGTTGCGGCAATTGGGCGGATAGTGGTGTTCTCGGAGGATCTAGCGGTTCAGCCCGGCGCAGTTTTATGTGGGGCGCTTAGTTCCGACGGAAAACTCACGTCGGTCGACTCCGAAGCCCTCAGGCTCAAAATCTTCAGGGCGTTTCACTCGCGTGCCAGATGGCTCGCGGTCCCCGCCGACCATCTCGTCGAGGCCAAAGCCTACGCAGCTGAACTGGTGAAGTCATGTCCGGGACGAACGCTCGAAATCTGCGGGCCGGAGACAATCGATGGCATTTTCGCCGACCAGCGACTCATATGCACCGAACGTCTTCCGGTCCGCAAATACCTGGCCCGGCGAACGGTTCAGGCGGCCAGGTCGTCGCGCGTGCAGGCACCATTGCTCGGAGTGCTGATACTCATTTTCGCGTCTGTTCTCGCCGATCTGCTCCTGCCTGAATGTGTCAAGCCCTGGGGCGATTGCAACCCCACGCATATAGTTGTCAGCACGTTCGGATTCGACGCTCGGAATAAAGACTCTGTTCTGCTGTGGTCGCAGTCCTTCGAGTGCGGCACTGTACCTTCCGACTCAAGGTTTAAGGTCGGCGATTTGGATCGTGACGGCGATAATGAGGTTGCTTTTGTGCTGCGCTCGGATCGGAAATCGATCTGCGCCAGTGACGCCGATTTGTTCGTGTATGAGAATGACGGGAAGACGCGCTTTCGTCGCAACTGTGTCATCTACAACCAGTACCCCGGCGATACCTCACTTGCGCAGCCTTATAATCCCCACGGTGTCGAGTTCTTTGACATTGATTCGCAGATGGTCATCGCTACCGGCGTAGTGCAGTCGAACCCGTCGCGGGCGCACATCCGGTTCTGGAACGCGCGGGGTGATTCACTCGGGTGGTATGTCAACGCCGGCTGGGCGAGCCCGTCGGAGCCGTACTGCGTGTACGATAAGCGCCTGGGCCTGGTTTTTCTCGGCACTAATAATGCGCTTAATAGCGCCTGTCTTTTTGCGCTGAATCCGTTTGGTAGTATCGGGGTCTCTCCCCCCTACGATCATCCTGATATCGATCTTTCAGGCGTGCTGCGCGGTAACCAGTACAAGTATGTTATCTTCCCGCGTTCGGAATACTGCCGGAAACTCGGGTATTTGTACAATTCGCAGCAGTCGCTGACGTTTGAGGCGGACGGTGTCGTCAGAGCCGTGACAAGCGAGGATCAGGATTCCGTATGCGCCGCCGTCCTGTACTACCTTACGACCGACTTTCGGGTGATCAAAGTGACAGTCGATGATGTCTTCAAGCAGCGTCGCGACAATCTGGCGTTCTACAACACTGTAGAGCCGCCAGACTGGTACGGCTATTCGGACGCTTTGAGAGACTCCGTTAGGCACTGGACCGGCGAGAGCTGGGTGACCGAGGCGGAGCTTCGGGCTGCCGATGGACGCTGAGCCGCCGCATTACAACGACACAATTCTCGATTTTTGTCAGTTTTTTTCCGCAACGGGCGGTCCTGACGCCTATAGGGGGATAGAAGGTCACGAATCGTGCGGCCGGAAGGCCCGGCGGGCGGGTGATGGATTCTCTGCCGCAGACAGACTGCGCGCCTTAGCCGGACTTCGCGACCGCACATGCGCGAAAACATGATAACAGGAGGAAGGTAGTATGAAGGTGTTTCGATTGTTCTGCATGATTATGTTGGCAGCTCTGTTCGTGAGCTCCGATCTCGTCGGACAAACCTGGCAGGTTATCTACCGGGAGGATTTCTCCGCTAGTTCTGGTTGGACAACCAGTAGCGAGGCTCATTACTATTGGGAAGCGGCGAGTGGCACCTACTTTGCCAATCAGGAGAATGTCCCTTTCGGAGGATTCTACGCGAACTGCCCAATAGACTATGATGGCGGTTCGTTCAGGTATGAATGGGACATGAAGGTAGAGTCCTCCGACTACGCGTCCGCCCTCGAGTTCGTTATCGCCAGGCAGATGGACATCGACCTGCCGGGGTTCGTATATTTTTCCTTTAACTCAGGAGACCAGGGGCACATTACCTCGGTGTGTTGGGCCACAAGTACGGGTTCCGATTGTAGTGAGAGGTTCGATGTGCAATGGGCGCTGAATACCTGGTACCACATCGTAATCCTATACGATGCTGACGCCCACACGTTAGATGCCACCGTTTCCGAGCGGGCAACCATGCTTCCGGTAATCGCACTGCGCCTTGAAAACGTTGACAACCTGCCGAGCGACATGGATTACTTGCGGAGTTCCTGTTATCGGCCTAACGGTGGGTTCCAGGTTCCCGGCGCTCATACTACCGGGCGCTTTGACAACATCGTTTTTGCGATTGAGCAGGCCGAGTGTCCCGGTTATCCGTCTCATGTCCAAATGGTACTTGACGGACTTGATAACATAAAAGGGATCGGTCTTAACGAGACCGGTGACAAAATGGGCCTGGCATACTGGCTTTGCGGCGCCTGGCCCGGAGCTCGAATCGAGGAGTACTCGACACCGACGCTCGCACTTGAAGGTATCTATGCGCTCGGCGACTGCCATAGCGATGTTGCCTGGTCGCCCGACGGCCGTTACTGCTTCACCAGCAACTACTATTCTGGGAGCATAAGCAGGCTGAATGTGGCCGACAGGTCTACGCAAACCATAAACGTGGGGTCTTTGTGCAACGACCTTGAGATGGTGCCCGATGGATCGAAGCTGGTCGCCAAGTGGAGGAATGGCGTCACGATTGTGGATGTGGCGTCGTTTTCGGTTCTGGGTCAGATCGTACTTAACGCAGATCCGGCCGAGGACAAGATCGGTGTAACGCCGGACGGAACAAGAGCTTACATCACTGGTAACATCGGTGCGCCGGGGTTGGAAAGACTGTACGAAGTATCTCTCACCCCGCCTTATTCCCTGCTTAGGTCGGTTCCTATCGTGTCCAGAACCTATCCGTGGGAGAGTTCGGGCGGAATGGGGGTGTATGCAAATGAGGCGGAGGTCTTTGTCAGCGACTATTTGAACAATCAAATCGTTGTGCTCGACCGCGCCAGCCTTACTTCCGTCGAAGCAATTCCCCTACCCGGCTCGCCGGCAACGATAGCGGCAATGCCGAGTGGGCGATATCTGTACGCAGCCGACACTTGGGAGGCCGCCATATACGTTGTTGACATCGCGAGTCACTCGGTGGTAGAGACCATCAGTGGTATTCATGAACGGCCTTACGACATAGAGTTCTCACAAGACGGCAGACTCGCCTATGTCAGCCACAGCGGACTTGGTCCTTCGACGGGTACAGGAGCCATTACCGTCCTGGAAACTGAACAATATATCGCCGGCACAGTAAGTGGTCCGCACGGCGGAGTCATGGGCGTTGCGGTGAATCTCATCGACGCTGAGGGCAGTCTCGTCAGTACTGCAGTAACTGACGCAACGGGACATTACCAATCCGAAGGGTTACCGAACGGACCGTATACAGTCGCGATTGCAACCCCTCTTGGGTATCAACCCGATAGTGAGACCAAGAATCTAATTGTCGACTGCTCTGCGGGGGAAGTGAATTTCACGTTGTCGCCTCTCCAAGTAGTCGGCAAAGTCATGAACATCTGGTGGTGGAAACTCCAATTGGCCTATATCCATAATGGTGCGTGGTCGGAGATCACCCGCAGCGCGGTCGACAATTACGGGCGGATCATCTTTCAACACTTCAACCGCAGAAGCGACGAATTCGCTATTCGAATGCCCAATGTCACATGTGCCGACGAGGCCGTCGCTCGCGCTCTCACGGCGGATGACATGTACAACGTCTACTTCGGTTGGTACAACGAATCGTATCAAGCGAAGGCAAGACGTGCCTTGCTGGCAGTCTTGCTAAATGTAGCGTCTGGCCGTATGCCGCAAGGCATCGCAGTCAGCAGAGATGGCGCGACCGCCAGTCAGGCAATCACTTACTGTTCCGATCTGATTGAAAGCGGTCTCTCAAACAAGTGCTACCAAGCGTACTCGGTTCTCAGTTTGATGCACCAGTCCAAGCCGGTTCCTGCGGGCGTCATTCCGCTCGTCACGCCCGCCATATATTACAAGGGAGAAAGCTCAGCGCTTAACCCCGCTACCTTCGCCCTGGACCAAAACTACCCCAACCCGTTTAACCCGGTGACGGAGATAGGCTTTGCGCTGCCGACCGCGGACGATGTCACGCTCGAAGTATTCAACGTCCTTGGCCAGAAGGTCGCTACGCTGGTCGACGGGCGTGTCGAGGCCGGGGCGCATCGGGTGACCTGGGATGGGTCGGATCAGTCGAGCGGGGTTTATTTCTACCGACTGACCGCCGGTAAGCAGGTTCTGTCGAAGAAGATGCTGTTGCTGAAATAGGCTGGGACACGGGGGGATGAGGACCGGGTGATATCACCCAGTCTATTGTGGCCCGGCGGGATCTTTCTGTTCGCCCCGCCGGGTCTCTAACTGAGCCACCGGAAGACCAAAGGCTTAAAGGCGCAAACCAGAGGCAGCAGCCAAGCGAGAAGCGAGAAAAACCTTGCCCAATTGCTCCAGATTTGGTACACTTGTTGGTGAGTCGCTTTCTAAGAGACAGGAGACATCAATGCGGCGGTGTAATGTCGCCGAACTCGTCCGCGTGGCCTAGCAACTGTCCTCGGCACCAAGCATCTCCAACCAGCCATCTCAATTGCCGGGTCAGATTGAAACGGTATGACCGCCGCATCTAGTCAGTAAACATATCAATCGAGGCGCGGGCATATCGTGAGCGCGCCCCGACCAGACCGCAAGGAGTTGGTCATGAACGGGTTACGGTTAGGCGGTGGGACGGTAGTATGCGCCCTCTTAGTTGGGGGATTAACCATACTGCTCGCTGGTGGCTTGGAGGCAGCGATGTTTCCTGATGATTGCCCCTGCATTGGTAAAGTTGGAAATGTCAATTGTGACTATCGCGATGAGGTCTCGATTGCCGACGCCACGTATTTAATCGATCACCTGTTCATCACGGGAATTAGGCTGCCAAACAAGGATGAAGCCAATGTCGACGGTGACTCTCTGGGATCAATAGACATCGCAGATGTGACGCTCCTAATTGAACATTTGTTCATCACCCTCCCCGAACTTCCACTTTGTCCGAAACCACCTAACCATCCGCCGACCACTCGTATAGTTGGCTTCATAGATGGGCTGCCATTCATTAACAGTGTGGCACTACTAAGTCCGATAACGGGTGTGAGAATGCGTTGGCAGGGTGCGGATCGTATCGACTTTCCGACGGACCCGCCCCCGTTCGAGTTTGAGTGGCGTTTGTATGGCCCGTACGATAGCGTCCTTTTCAGCCAGATAGCCGACACATATATCGTGCCGGTCTTGAGGAGGGATGACGGCAGCCTCCTGCGAACGGGCGACAGCGTATGTGACACATCATGGACCGGCGGTGTGCGCCTGATCAATTGTTATTCGATCAATCTGGATACAATGGCGGCGTACAACAAGTACGGCGAAGTTAAATGGATTATCGACGTCGACAACCCGGGTTTCAGCGATAACCTACAACTCAATACGCTCGCCGCTAGATCGTCAGACCAAAGCGAACTGTGGACCTCCAGGGAAAGGGACAGCATCTATGACGTCTTTGCCGACTTCCCGGCTGATACAACATCCAACATGCAGTTCATCTTCTGGGTGCGATCACGAGAATCGTTGGACACAGTATCTGTCGATCCAACTCCCGATTGGAGGAGTTTTCATGTCATCGATCCGAAGTTCGAGCGGGATGTACTGGTTATGAGTTTCTGGCAGGCCGGCTACTCGCTATCCGCATATCGAGACTCGACGAAGTCGTTTTGGAATGATGCCCTGGATACGTGGATAAGCTCGCGGGGACAAGGTTCCGGAATAGTCTTCGACACAGCCAGAGACTATATGCCCGCGCCCGATGCTGATCGTATACGCTTGCTGGAGCAGGCGCTGCGTCACAAAGTACTCATATTGACTCAAGACGCAGCTGGTTCGGCTGGCTTATACAATGGGGGCATGCTTCAGGAAGCGATTTGGCCCGCCATCGATTTGGGAGTCAACGCTTGGGTGTGTGCTAGGGTGCCGGTGGGTTACTTCCGCGTTGAGGACTATCCCGCCTGGTCTGTTGAACCGTCCGGGGCTTATGGGTTCTTCTTCGGAGTTGTTTCGACGGAGTTCCCCGGATGGGGATATGGAATATTCAGGACCGACGACGGCAACGGATATGGTTTGCCCAGACGGGAAGACTTCGTCGGTGCCGTTTCACAGAACGACCAGTTGTGGCCCGAGCTATCTGTCGATACTTCTTTGTTGCGCAGCCGGTATAGGTGGTCGGGCAGCATTGATCCTCCCGTATACCCCTACTATCCCTTTATTGACACAATAGGCGCGTTGCCTCAAGTAGGGTGTGCTGAGCCTGTGCCCGAGGCCGAAGTGATGTACCTCTACAGGTCACTGTACGGCGTTGATTCAGTGCGGGCGCCCTACGCAAACAAACCAGTCATGCATCGACTTGAACGAGATTACTCTCGGACCGTTCATTCCATGTTTACACCGTTATCGATTACTATAACTGCTGCTCAACAACTGGTTAGTATAGTACTGGACTGGCTATACGATGGTTTCCACAACCGGCTGGCTCATGAGTCAGCCCCGGGTTGTCCAGTAGAATCGGTTCATGAAGGAGGGCAACGATGACTTACCAAGCTCTTCTGGTGATGTGCCTTGCGTTTTGGTTTGCCTTGTCTGACCGTGCGGCCGGACAAGCTTGGCTTCACCCTGACACCGCCGCGTTGATAGTGCGGTGGAATGGCTTCCGGGCTGAAACTGTCTTTGATGTTTTTACCGGAGAGGTAAGCTTTGAAGGTTACAATCTCTACGTGTCAAGGACAGAGTATTCGGGTGACGAGGTACTTGTCGGGACTTTCGATATCGAGGATTTCTGCCGTTATGAGTGGAATTCCGACTATGAAGATTGGATAATACGTGAAGAACGCTTCCGGATCGAGGATGCGCGCTGCGCGTACGCACCTAACAGCTGCAACGATTTAACGTGGCACCCACTTGACTACTCGCGGCAACAGCCATACATCATGCCAGGTTATCCGGACTCGGTCTTCTATTTCGAACCAATCGGTCATAATCAGCACGTATTCGGATTAGAGACCCCGTTTGCGCAGAAGTACCCTCATGCGCCGCTCCCACCATACGACTCCCCATTGGACGTGCCGGCTGACTCGGTTGATTATTATCTAACGGCTGACGGCTATTTCAAGTATTGGGAATATGAGTGTCGCATTGAGGGCCTCATGTCCGGGGCCACGTACTGGGTGGAGGTTACGTACTATAACTATACCGACTGCGAAGGGTGGGAGCGCGGACAAGGAGGAATTGTTGGAACACTGTCGGGTGTACCATTGGGCATCTGCTGCGATGGCCGCGTCGGTGACGCAAATCTATCGGGTGACGACGAGCCCACGATCGGCGATGTGACTATTATGATTGACGCCAAATTCATCTCTATCACTTGCGAAAACCTGATCCTCTGTTTGGCTGAGAGCGACGTGAACCAATCCGGTGGTGCTAACCCGACGTGCATGGACATTTCTATCGGCGACATCACAATCCTGATCGATTACTTGTTTATCACCGGTCCGACGCTGGGATTGCCAGAGTGCATTTGATGCGAGGCCGTGAGTTCGCAATCCCGAACGAAACGGCGTCGCGGTTCGATCATAGAAGCTGTACAGTCTTGTGTCACAGTTAGGTCGCGGGCGGGTAATCTACAATCGCGCAGGTCTTGTGCGCGTCGAAATTCTCTTTTGAGTGTGCGGGTCGGGAGATTCGCATCCATGTGATGATACGTTATTTGGCGTCTTTTCGGTGTGTGTGCGTAATACCAAGTGAGTGCAGCACGCGCAGAAGACGAATCCTCGCTCCCCTAAGTTGTCAATTGCCGATATCTCCAGCTGCATTGAACACAGTCATCGCCAAACGGCTATGCATGATGTGCTTCTCTATCCTGACGAGCTGTCCAAGAATGAGCGTCTTCTCAAGGTACTTATCGAGTCCGGGGATTATGATCAGTCCCATATGCACGACGACGGTCAGCGCAGCGACGTAAAGCAGGCTGTTCAGCAGTCCGCCTAGCAGAGTATTGAGCCAACCGATCGGTGTGAAGTTAATAGCTCTCGTCAGCCATTTGCCCAAACGTCGAGTAGCCGATACTGTAAGGAGAAATAAGGCCGCGAACCAGAGAGCAAGCGTGAGACGCTCGTTATAGATTATGACGTCCACGAGCTTTGTAACATGAAAACAGAGCTTCGAGGCTGCCACATAAGCAGCGATAAGAGAAGCTAGCCATATGCCACGATTGAGCAGTCCACCTTTCGCACCTTTATAGAAGGCCAAAACTAGGAGCAGTAGAAGGCATGCGTCGAGAAAATACAACTCCATTTCTATTCTCGCATTGCGTTTACATGAAGTCTCAAACTGCCTAATTTACTGCCGTCATACCGCCCTTAACCGCAGTGCCCTCAGCCCTTCCGTCTGGCCAAGGAAAAGCGCCGCTTCTGTCGACTGTAGCCTCTATTCGTAGGCGGGACCTATTCATCATCCGGGCCTCTGGGAAGGTACGATGCAACAAACGAATAACGGCGCCGACAAGCCACAATTCCGCAGCTTGGGTCAATCCATTATATGTTGCACTGCAAGGGCTGCAAGACCTACTTAGCACACTTCTAAATTGCGCTAAACCCTTTCTTGCGGTCGGTGCCAGGATGCGACGCCTGCTGCACCAAAAGATCGGCTGTGCGAAATTCCTTCGTCTCGCTCGCCTGCAGGTTTAAGATCCTTCTTACAAAGAGGATCTCGTTCGGCTGCGTGTGTGGGATAGCTGGTGTTCTCCTGTTTGGTACCATCGCTGCAGTTATGTCTCCGAGTCTGTCCCACTGCGTGTTATGTGTAACCACAAATGCCTCATCAATATACTTCGGGTTCGGCTCTTCGACGAATTGAGCTTGGACGGTGGCCCTGGACCGCGTAAACGTATCAACTGCTTTCTGTAATTCAACTTTGTCATCATCGTCCGCATGTGGGCAATGTGACAGCCATTCCTCAATGGATGTTCTTCCCCAGGACGCGAATACTGATTTGAATCGACTTCGCACTTCCGCAATTAGGCGATTGGCAGCGTTCTCGGCAGCTGCAGGAGTTCCGCCCTCAGATTGGAAGAACACGTTGCTGGTTACGATATCGTCTGGGTTCTCTGAGTCCGTTGGGCTAAAGCGATGTTTGATAGCCTCGAGTTCCGATGCTTTAGCGTCGTAGAGCTTGTTCAAGTACGAGCTATGAGCTACATTCCCGTCTCGACACTTCAGAGTGCCAAGAAACGCATCCCAGCTCTTCATGAGTTCGTGGGCTTCGCTATTCAGCCGCTCTTCAATGACCGCGACGTACGCCAGATTTCGCTTTTCAGATACTAATATGTCGAGTAACAGCCTATAGGTCTCCTCCATGCAGAACTCGTCGAACAGCTCCTGAAACTCGCTCTGGACTTCCTGAGTTGCCTTGAAGAGATTCGTCGAGTATCTGTTTTCAAAGGTCTCGACCTGCCTCCGAAGTGTCTTTAGTCGCGGCCTCAACTTGAAAAACTGGTGGACCAATCCATTTGTAACCACAGCTACCAACGATAACGCAATCAAATACACAGACACGCCGCGCAGCAATCCCCAGGCGTCTATCCAAAACAGCATGAGCAGAAGTGACGCAGCAATAGCACCGATCGAAACCAGCAGTGGCAAAAGTACGAAGTCTCTTCGTGCGCGTTTTTCCTTTATTGACTGAACGGTCCGCTGCTGTGACCGTAAATCGCTCAGCATGGGATCAAGGCGGCGCAACTCTTCAAACGTAGGGCCGATGACATTGTCCCAGCGCTCTTGCCTCCTCTTGGAAAGAAAGTCACGCCGCCAGGTTACGTCGTCTAAGTGCGCTTCGCTTTGTTCCTGATCAAGACATTCAGTTCGTATCGCCTCCTCTAGAGATCTTATCCTCGATCTTAGTTCACTCAATCTTTGCGTCTTTGCCTCTCTCTTGATTTCACGCTCAAGGGGCGGAATCCCGTTATCGTCTAGTTCGCTGATTTCGCCGCAGAGCAGTGACTCTTGGGCTTGGAGCTCGAGTAGGTCACGAGCCATGCGCTGAATAGAATCGCGGCGATCGGCGAGGCGGAAGAACTGAAATTGGCGGGCCCTTATATCATCTCGGATTTTCCACAAATCAAGAGGAGTTTCTAAAGCAGCCGTTCCAGCAAACTGCCGAGAGCGACCAACTAGGGCACGAAGGAAAGCGCGGGCGGCTCGCACCCCGCGGGCACGGGAGTCGATCATTTCTCGGATTTTGGAGTCGACTATAGCCCGGTACTTCACTAGTAACATCTGCCGCAATTCGTAAACTCGGGCGTTAACTAGTGGCACATTCAGATTCTTGTACTCTTCATATTCAGATTTGAGTCTGGCCAGATGCTCATCCGCCGACAAAGTCAGCGTGGCTTTTTCAGAGTACTCGAACGCAGGTCCTATTTGATCTGGGGTTCCGGATAGCTGAAGGTGGTCCTGAAGTTTGTGGAATTCGTGGAGATACAGAAAGCTAGCCACCTCCTCAGCGATTTGACGCGGATGTGGTTCAGACGCAGGTGAAAGCCAAACCGTTGAGATCGCCTCAGAAGTAGCCTTGTCGAGCGCCCGTGAGATGGCATCAGCCGCAGGAAATGACAGTCGCCGCACTCCAAATAGGTTATATAGGCGCTTCGATGTGTCGGCGGACGCCATTTGTCGACCAAGTCTGCGGCTGTCATCAGCTGGAAGTAGTCCCAGTTGCTGCAGCTCTATGATCGAAGCCAGCTGTGAGTACAGCGCCTCAGGGGCCGCAACTACACGATCTTGGTCATCCCTATCGGAAACGATCCAGATCGACACTTGTGACGGTGAGTCATGAATGAGATTGCGAAGCCCGACCCTGGAACATATACCTTCTAAGTCGTCAAGTTCGTCAAATAGGCTACGAGTGCGACAATACGCATCTCGTCCACGAAGGTCCGAGACAGTTTTGGGGGCGAAGAGAACAAGATTGCAGGAAGCCCTACTTCTGCCGAGAAACACAGTCTGCGTGTGAACGTGAGCCTGTAGTGCAGGAATGATCGCAGCTGAGCCAATCGGGTCATAGGTTGTGGCCAGTAACCAGAGGTCTCTTTTCGGCGCAACAATTCCCGATAATGATGACGGCTCACCTTGGCGTCTTCGAACGAGGTCCTTTTCAGCCGCCTCGAGAGCCTCAGACCAGGCGAATGCACGAGAACAGAACAAACGAAAGTTGTCCTGCCAGCAACCAGGCTTGGTAGTTTTGGTCGGTGCATCGCCGGCACCATCTTCAAACTTGTCAAGTAATAAACGAGTCCCATTAACAACGCACAGATGACCTTCGTCATCTACTATTAGAAAAATCGAGTTGGCGGCAAGTGCGTAAGCATTCGAGAACAGGTAGTTCTTGACGTACTGAAGGCTGTTAGACAGACTATCACCAAGTGCGATTAATGCCATCGGTGTGACGATTGAAGCGGCTCCCTGCATTATATTAGATTTCCTTGAGTTGTGTTGTATACGCGTCAAGGTCTCGCAGCTCCTTCTCCTTTTGATCTCGCGTATCCGACGTAGCTCCCTTGAGCGAGCTCATCAACTTGCTCCTATAGGTGAGAAGCTTCTCTCGAATCCGCTCATTTCCCTCGTTGCGGAGAACCTGGTCTATCTTGTCGCGAATTTCGTTAAGCACCTCGACGTCCTGTAGAAACTTGCGTGCTGACTGGCTCCTCCCGTTGTCAAGGCGCAACCAGAAATCACGCACTCTCTCCCCTCTCTTCTCGGTTCGTACCTCATAGAAATTGCCGACCTGTTTGATCATGCCAAAGGGATCAGAGACAGCCAGCGTCCAAATCAGGTGATCCTCCTCCGTTTCAGTCGGTGGAATCAAGTCAGGGATCTCCGAATCCCAAGCCTTATGAATATGATAGGTAAATGGTCGGTTTTCGTCAAAGAACGGTTCTCTGTAGCGGTCTTTTACAAAAAGTATCGCATATGCTGGCAGGGCCGCATGCGTATTCACGCACAAGATTCGACGATTATCACCGGTGTCCACCACGTCAGGGGTATAGTTCGTTGCTTCAGCGGGCAGCCGATTTTTCAGCTCATCCGCCGTAAGAAAAGTGGCCCGAGAATTACCGACGCCAAAGAGAAGAACGTTTACCGTCTTGCGCTTGCCGCCTGTGACAAACCCGTGCTCATAGTTCCAAAGTGGCACTGCCATATGATACAACTTAACGATGTACTGCCAGCGATCAACCTCCGGCAACGCTAATAGGACGTCTTCTACTGAGCGTTGCCGCAATTGTGTCACCTTCGGCAATTCGAGCGCGAATTGCAGCACACAGTCCTGCATTTGTTCTATCGAGCTGTCGATGAGAGAGACCAAGCCCTTGGGTTTGGACTCCTCCAACCATCTTAGGAATTCTTCAGGGCGTATGCGAATGTCCTCCAGGCGGGTCGAGGGGGCTTGAACCTCGAGGGTGAACGGGCGGAGGCGGCGTGCGTACATTCGGAGCTTACCTAATTGCTCTCCAAGCCGCTGCTGAACGGCAGACATTGACTTCACAAACTGAGTCAAAGATTCTGACCACTGTCTGACTACACCAGTGAAATAGCCGAAGAATTCTGTAGCGTCTATACGTCGTTCGCGCTGCGCGTGCAGTAACACGATTTGATCAGAAGCCTGAGCGTAAAGACGCAGATGGGACTCAAGACTAGCGCGGGACGGCGGCAAAAAACCAGTGGTTAGCTTCTTGCCAGCTTGTTCAAGGCGAGTAGCATTAGCCTCTGCAGCATCAAGTTGCACCTTGTACTGATTTGCCTCCGCCAACATAAGTTCGCGGCCATGCTCGAGACGAGTAAGAAGCAGTGTAAGAAACTGGATTGCTCGATTAGCCCCTCCCGGTGTGCGAATAGTCGCACCAACTTGGTCGTCAAGGGCTTTAGAGCGGGATATCCGAATGAGCTCGAGATTCTCTAGTAGCTGCTGTTTGATAGTTGCCCTTGCGCCATCAACAAACTGTGGTCGCCTTTGATGTGCTTCGGTGATGGCGCTGCGACTAATATCGTTGGGAATACCAAAACGCGGCAGCCCTGTAACAAGCATCAGATCATCGATAACCTGGTCGGCATCTTCCTCTCGGATGCGAGCCGTATCCATAAAACTCTCAACTTCGCCAAGGAGTTCATTCGAGTGAGCTGTCAAAAACGCCTTAGAAACCACATCTATTGCAACTTCAAGGGCCGCCATTTGGGCATAGCGGCTGCCATCGTATACGAGTTCAGCGATACCAAAACTTGAGTACTGAGGTTTCTTGCCATCCCAGTAACCCTGAGCCGTTATCTGGTGCTTTAGGTTATCCCAGATCAGCGACTGCTTTTGACCTGCGGTTCCAACTGCTGCGAAAATAGATGTGCCTATTACCTCTGTCATATATTCAACATCCTGGAACACGTCTCCGGCGAGATTCCGGTTGTTGATGAGATTAATGATATCAAATGGTGGCCTGCATTCGATTCTTTCGTCGTTGAAAAGATAGGTTTGAAAAGGGCTCTTTGCTTCCATGTAGTAATCGAGTTCCCGTAACGCACCATAGGCATTTGGTTCGACATTATCTGAGCCAGGTAGCGATGTGAAAACATCTGGTTGAAGCAGCATAGCGACTGAAGTGTCCTGTTGCCCGAGAAATCGGCGACAAAGAAAGCCCATGTCAAGAAACGTCCCGCCACCGGTGCCGCCCGCCATAGAACCGACGATATAAACCACTACGTCGCGAAACGGGTAATCAAAATCCGTCTCCTCTTTTTGCGTTACCTTAAAGTCCCGCACGTCTTGAAACACCGATTGAATCGCTCGGTACACTCTGTCACAATTGGCAAAGAGCGCTAGGCGGCCCAGCGCCCGTATTTGGCCCGCACCCGCGAAAATAGCTCGCGCTGGCACCTTTTCGGGATACCAGTCGCGTATCTCGCGATTCTGCCTAAGCAGAATAGTTGGGTCCATGACTGAAAGATGTATGAATTCGGATGGATCCAAGCCTATACGGGCTCCTGACTCTGTCAGCAAAGGCTTGGGATCTGCCGTATCAAACACGACGAAACGGATACCTCTAAGTAGTCCATCGGGCAGTCTTGCAAAGCCGTCTGTCGTCAGCCTCCCTTGACCGTAAACCTGCCAGAATTTGTGTTTGATGTTTAGAACCGTGTCTAGTCCCGTGCCTCCGAGACCTATTATTACCGAGCGTCGCAGCTGATAAGACATAACGGCCTCCGCGTCAATTCATGTAATCTGTTCTGTCGGTTTTATAAATGACTCTGTGCTGGCCGAAACTAATGATATCTCCATCCCTCAACTGATCATCTAGTAGTGGTAGATCGATCTTGGCAGCAGGGTCGTACTTGCTCGCTACACCCGAGACAACAGTAACGCACACGTGACCACCGCGGTTTGTAAAGACCGCATCTCCATCATAATCCGTAAGCGCGTCCCTGCCAAGTCCTACTCGCAATCGTCGCCTGCCGTTAAGATCGATGGGCAGGGCCCCACCTGTACTAGACGTTGGAGCGAGTGTCCCGTGCAATCCCGGGCGACTCAACCAACTCCTCAAAACATCGAGCGGGGACCGCTTGAGTATCAGAAAGCAGAACAGCAAGAACAGGAGAACTAAGGATCCGAAAGCTATCGCGGCGAGTTTGATCACCCGCAAGAGAGGGGGATCTGGCCGCTCCGGCAGATCCACACGGGTAGAAATGACGATTACGCTATCGCTAGCGGACGAAATGTCTTCACCCCGCCATACTAAAGTCGCCCGAGTACATGTGATTGACAGTGAAGTCTCGAGATCGATCCCAGATCCGTCCGCAGGAGCTGGCGATATCTCAATGCTAATCGTATCGGGCATCGGCTCAAGAATTGCCTCTATGCCAGGCTGTCCATTTATGCTGGCGTGGGATTGGACGTATTGCCACTCTTTCGATGTAGATTGGCGCGAATCGCGAGGTAGAAGGCGAACATGGACACCAAGCTGTGCTGCTCCGAACGGAATACTGGGCACTAGCGCAAACCTCATTCCTGCAGTCTCGGGTGCCTGCTCCTCCCACCAAAGTTCTGGCGCGCTCGTGAACACCAGATCCTTCTCAATAGGAAACACGAGAAGACTACACGGAGGGGAGTACGTGAATCTAACTGGTACATTCTTTGGAAGAATGCGACCCCAGCGAGACGTCGTAGATAAATTGAGGTTACCGGTCCAGTCCTGGAGCCTCACCAGGTGGGTTGCATCACTCGGGAAGTTTGAAAACGTGAACGACAAATTCACATGCCCACTTACCGGAATTCGTCGCGGAGCTACATCGGATAGAACTCCCCACCCACTGTCCAATTCCGGGACGACAAGATCCAATACCAGAGTATCATGCTGGCCGCCATTTGGAGGCGTTCGCTGAAGGAGAATCTGTCTCTCGGTAGAAGAAGCCCCCCAAAGATTGCCGAGGTCCAACACTGACGGCCTCACCTCAACGGACCAAATGGGCTCAAGGGAATCTGTAGGGCCAACTATCCTGGGCCAATTAGCAAAGGCGGCCTGTTCATTACTATCGAAAGGAATGCCAACCTTGCAGTAAAACAAGAAGTCCTGCGGATTTCGTTGCAGATCGAATTCCCTCAGGACGTCGTCAAAGCTTACGCGAGGCTCACTGTTGTCTCTACCGTCGGTGAAGAGATAGTAAGTGACTACGTGTTCAAAGGGAGGACTCGCGGGCAGGCTGCGAAGTGTCTCCATTACCTCCTCGGACGCTTGTCTAAAAGAGGAGTATATGAAGGTGCGCCCACCGGTAGGTTGAAACTCCGACAACATACTGGACAAGCTGGACCTCTCGGAGTCAGAGGTAAGTGTAGTATTGAAGCGACTCTGAATGCCCCTGTCAAATGTATATACGAAAACATGCGTCGGAAGTCCTGGAACGTCGCTGATCACCAGATCGTCTATATAGGTGCCTATCATCTTCGTCACAGTGTCAAATATTGACATGTGTGTCCCCGGAAGCAGTTCACTCATTGATCCTGATGTGTCAAGTATGAAAACATAGTGCTGGATATATCTTGGCGAACCTTGTCCGAACGCAAGCGTTGCAACGACCAAGGTTGTCCATATTCGCGAATGAACATACAGTTTCACGCTTTTATTCCTTGCTCTTGAGTGCCTCAGATCGTATTGACACTGTGCTGACTCGGTTCGATCTTGAAATGAATTACAATTAAAATAAACACGGTCATCCACGCTGGCAAGCGCTTTTTTCGGCGACAGTGTCTCCCGGCTATGGCCGTAAAATCCCCCCAGACTGCGGCAGTATAACAAAGATCTCATAGAGCATCCGCTGACGTGTGAATGACGGGATAACGCAAAGTGTAACATGCGGTTAGATTTATCTGTGTAATCGCGGAGCATTTGGGTTACAATCTCAGATCACACTGAGATACTAAAGACACGGTATCTCCGAATAAGGTCGTCCGTTCGAGCGTACCGGTCCTCCGCAGGTTGCTGTGTGACTCATCTGGCCAAAGTGTCGTGTTTGGTCTCGGTAGACCGGATAGGTCAGAAAAAGGGCTTTGGTATCTGGGTGAGACTTTGCCGATAACGACCAGCCGCCGATCACACATGTCGGTTGCCCCAACCAACCAACACCCGCCCGTTAGAACGCCCCGTGCGACACCGCTAGAACGCGAAGCGTAACACATTGCAATCGATGGCATCACAGCTTTGAAGGAGAGCCTCCCGATTTCAGTGGTGGCCGGTCCGCAACAGAGGGTCCCAGCTCATCTACCATGTCCAGAAACTTCTTGTTCCGAAACGCAAATTGCCCGCTTAAGTCTTGCGACAATCTTAAGCTCGCCGCATAGACTAATGGGAAGCGCGTGCCTCATCACCTGTAAGCGACATATAGCACAATTTTCGTGCATAGAATTTCCCTTTGAGTGTGTGGGTTGGGGGATGTCAGGTATAGTTGGTGCTTTGTAGTTCGGAGTTTTTCAGGTATATGTGTATGTAAGTAACTGAAAGCAAGGCCATTATGGCTTTACACGAAAGGACTCAATTGGACGCGGATCGAGTTCTTATTCAGAATTGCGGCCGTTTCGCCTAGGCATCTCGATTGTCAAGCTAAACTCGACTGAGATTTCCTTAATGTCACACATCCCTGCACCGCTATTGTTCTTAGGTACAGTTGACCGGGGAGCGCCAAACTGTGGGGTTCGTGGCCCCGCGTCGCCTGACTGCCAAATCGGACTCGGATTCGTACTGACCCCCTCGAAGACGATCAGGGATTGGGCTCCTTAGCTCATCTCTGATGTGTGGGACCCGGTGGCGGGAACGTGCCTGTCGCCAAGCAGTGACGAAACCGGGTCATGGGCAACTGGGCAGGCCCAGGGCCGGGCCGGTTATGAATAGATAGTCGATCAGAATCGTGATATCACCAATCGAGATATCCTCACAGGTCGGCTGGGAGACTGCAGACAGATTGATGTCGGCCTCCGGCAGGCAGGGAAGAACCCCCGTGCAGCTTCCGGTTATGAATTTGGCGTCGATCATGACCGTCACGTCGCCGATAGTCGGCTCGTCTTCGCCCGATTGATTCGCGTCGCCCACTCGAACCTGGCAGCAATCGAATCCCCCGGCAAAGGAGGCGTTGAAAGTCCTGTCGGATGTTACAACCACACCTGGATAGCGAGCGGTATCGGTAATCCCGGAACCAATCGGCGGGTAAAACTCGAGGTTCAACGTGGTCAACGGAACTACCATTCCGTACTGCCCCAAAAGGTTCGTGTTGTCGGCCGGCGTGAATACGGTATCACCGCTCGAAGCTATGATCGCAGCAGCATCGACACCGGCCAGCGGCTGTGCGAACGCATCGGTGACTGTGCCGCTGACAAGCGCTCCGGCCTCGAGAGTGGTGGCGATCGGTGTATCGGACATCAAGGATACGTCGCGCAGCTCGACCGCGACAAGCCTCTGCGAAATCAACGGCTCGACCTGCAAGTCGTATACACCGGGAACCACCACTATCTGGTAGTGGCCGGCAGCATCGGTGCGATCGCCGCCGAGCAGTACCGGTGTGCCGGTCGACGACACGCGCGCATCGATATCAACTCCGGCCACCGGCTGGGCCGAACCGTCGGTCACGGTGCCGGTGACGAGCACTCCGGTCGGGACGACCATATCCAACACCGCGTCGGCGGAGACGGCATAATTGTACTGAGCCGCCGGCGCCAGGTGCGAGCTTGGAGGCGGGGTGAAGGCAACGTTCAGCAATCCGGCAGGGACGATTATCTGGTATAAACCGGCGGCATCGGTGATATCCGACGGCGTGATTATCTTGGGGCCGGACGGCGCGAAGCTGACATCGATGTCAACCGACGGAACCGCTGTGCCTCCGCTGTTCCTGACATATCCGGACAGCGAGTATCCCGGCGAGAGACTGAAATCCAGAGTCGTGTCCGCATTGATGGTTACGTCGGACACCTGCGCCGCCAACAACCTGTCGAGGACCACCGGCTCGACAATCACGTCGTACGTGCCCGGCGGAATGATTACCTGGTAGCCGCCCAGGGCATCGGTGTTGTCGCTCGGCGTGAACATGGTGATGTTGGTGGCGGCATCGACTATGTCAATATCGGCGCCGACGACCGGCTGGCTCGACGGTCCCAGTACTGTTCCGGAGAGGAAGAACCCCGCCTGCATGGTGACATTAATCACCGTGTTGGTATAGATAACGACGTTTTCCATTTCAACTGGTACCAGGGGTTCGCCATTGACGGCCCGCCAACGGACACGAAAGGTACCCGCGGGGACTAAAATATCATACGCTCCGGTCGCATCAGTATTGTCACCGGGTGTGTTCAGTTTGAAACCAGTGGCCTGTTCGTAGACATTTAAATCAATATCAGGTATCCCGAAGCCGTTTCCATCGGTAACCGTCCCTGAAATCGAATAACCGAGCTGCAACGTTACGTCGAGCGTGACGTTCCCATTGACCACTATACCTGTATACATAACGGGCAGTAATTGGCTGCCGCCGGGCGGTACGAACTCCACGCCGTAGGTGGCTTCGGGTAGGTCCGAAACCGTATAAAAGCCAGCACCGTCGGTAAGCACCTGGGTCATACCGATAGGGTTTCCCTGGTCGTCATACAGAAAAACCTCGACGTTTGCTACGGGAGCGGCAAGATGGTCAAGGACTGTCCCGGAAATTGAAAACTGCGCGCTTGCGGCGGACACGGCTAATAAAACGACGGTCATTACCAGCAAGCAGGTACGAGTTTGCGAACGGCTTCCCATATTCTCAACTCCTCAGTCTTACAAAAACGTCCCTACGGACTCTCTCATTTCAACAACACAAGCTTCTTAGTTTCCGAGTGGGTAGATAATCGCAGGTTGACAAAGTAGACGCCTGATGCGGTCCGGTCCCCACTGCCGTTGCGTCCACCCCAAGGTACGTGGTACACGCCGGCAGGATGGTAACGGTCGGCAAGCGTGACTACGAGTTGTCCCAAAACATTATATATTTCAACCGAAACGTTGCCCGGCACCAGGATCATGTAAGACACTATGGTCTCACCGATAAACGGATTGGGATAGTTCTGGTACAAGAAGAAATCCTGTACGATCAACGATCCGTCAGATCGCGATAGCGCCAGAACGATCGACGTGTCGCTATTGATGCTGAGATCCTCCCACACCATTCGGTCCACCCAGGCGCCGGGATAGGTGGTGCGCAAGTCAAACGCGCCGGTAGGCAGCGAAACCCAGGCGACACCGTCGCTATCGCTCTTGTCCCAGGGCGTGAATATCTCAGTTGGAGTGTTCGCTGTCAGGAAGTCGTAATCAAGCCCAATGAACGGCCGGCCATGCTGATCGCGCGCCTCGATTGTCACGAGGTGGCCTGATTCGAGCGTAATATCTCCGAGCGAGGTATCGACGCCGAGATTCACGGCGCTGATGCGATTGCCCACCAGGTGTGACTTATGCGATGCGGCAAAGTAGATGTCCTGAAGGCCGACCGGCGACGCGACTGCAAAAGCGCCGTCGGAGGCTGTCGTGTTGTTGGACAGGATTGCCTTGGCGCCGGTCAATGTCGAGCGGATGCTTATTTCTATTTCCGCAAGCGGGCTACCGGCGCTATCAATCACTCGTCCTGAGAGCAGGATGCGCGGCTGATCCGGTAGCACGAAACTAAGAGTGGTGTCCGAGTCGATGGTCACACCCTTCACTTCGAGCGGGCCGACCGGCAATCCAAGCGGGGGATCGAGTTCAATATCATACGTGTCCGGGGCAACCGCTACCGTGGTCGTTCCGGAGACGTTAGTGACATCGCCCGGCGTGAAGATCTTCTCCCCGGTGGAAACTAACTTAAAATCAATATCGACTCCCCCTACGGGCTGACTGCTCGAATCAGTCGCCTGCACGGTTACGAGTACACCCTCGCGGAGCGAGACATCATAGCTCATGTCGCCCTGGAAAGTAAGCGTATCGTCTCGAAAGGCGATGAAACGGGTGCCGGTCGGCGGCGAAAACCGCAGTTCGTACTGTCCTGGCGGCGCGGCCACCGTGTAGAAACCAGTGGTGTCAGTCTTGTCATTGGCCAGGTAAATCTTCAAGCCGGTGGCGAGATGACGCAAATCTATCGAAACACGCGGGATTGGGATGCCACCGGCGAGGCTGGTAACGTGACCCGATAGAATAAGCCCGTCGGGAAGTGTCAGATCAATCGTGGTGTCGGCGTCGATAGTCACCGAATCCAACTGCAGGCCGCGGCTTCTCGAACCGACCGGCGGATCGAAACGGAAACGGTACTGCCCGGCCGGGACTACGATCCAGTACTGCGCTGTGAGTGAATCCGAGAAATCATTCGAAAGATGAACTCGCCCTCCGGCAACGCTGTCAGCGTCAATATCCGTAAAAATCGGATTGCCTCCGGCGTCCCTGACCGTACCGGATACCACCAGTCCGCTTGCGAGGGTGACGTTTAGCTCGATACTCTGATTGGAGGATAGATCGATGCCGAATACTTGCTTGCCCATGAAGCGTGTCCCGATCGGCGGATCGAAAGCCATGTAGTAGACACCGGGAAGCACGCAGATATTGTAAAACCCGAGTACATCGGTGTTGTCATTCGGGGTAATCAACTTAGCGCCGGTACGGACATCAAAGAAATCGATATCGACCGAGCGAATCCCGTTGCCTCCGCTGTCGCGCACGAAACCCGAGACACACACCGCGAGCGCGCTCCCGGACGACAGGGCGACCAGTGCGGTCGTCAATAAGGCGCTGAGAGTCATACTCAGGAGCGAACAGTGTACTCGCGAGTTATGCACGATCTTAGAACCCAACACGCGCGTTTAATTTCCACTGCGTGGCCGTTTGATTCCGTGGTTCGAAGCCGGGCCCCGGATAAAGAAATCCGATCACGGCGGACAGACGCAGATGATCCCAGAGCTTGGGCGAACCGAGGATAATGTCCAGCGCCGATCCCAAGTCGGGCGAGTCACCGTTAGGCAGGGCCGGCGGAGCCACCAGATCGGTGCCTTTCATGTCATCATCAGCAAAATGCTGTGAGTAAACGTGATAGATTACGTCGATAGAACCGCCTTTAACCGGTTGTATCCCCGCGCCCACGGTGGTTATCTTCAGATTAGACAGCTCCGGGTTGAGTACGCTTCCGTAGTAGGGGAAATCAACCACGCCGCCGGCCTTGTCGAAGTTGTCTTCGTATCCGGTCTGACGGAAGCGATGATCGATATCATCGCCCCTGTTGTCATCGCCGCTGCCGACGGCATAGGAGATGGTAAGAGTGGGTTCCAGATCGGGCACGGGGAATCTGACTACCGTACCGGCATCAACCGCCCAGGCATCGAGGTCCCGCCCTTTGTCCGTGCCCTTTATGACAGCGGCATCCAGCCACGGTTCCAGATATGACACCTCTCCATGGTAGCGACCACCCCACCAGACTGGTTCGCGGTTGCGCAGTTCATCGCTGTCGGTGCGGCTGATCACGACTGCTGAAACCACGTTAACGTCGGTGATTTCCAGATCGATCTTGGCATAAACATCGCGCCAGGTATCGTATTTGGTGCTGATCGGGTGAATGTGGTCTATATACGCCGCCTGCACCACAATTCCGGGTACGCCGTAATAGTAAACTCGTGCCGCGTCCATGTACGTGTCGAACAGCCACTCACGCCGGTCATCAAACTCCTGCCGTCCGATCTTGAAGGCCAGGCCGGGGACGACGAAATTGCGCAACAGGGCGTAGAGTTCGATAACCTGAACCTTGGCGTAGTCCGGGAACCGGTCATGCTCGTGCATGAAGAGCACCCTCTTGCGGAGTCTGAACTCGGCGTGAGTGCCGATCTGCGGCGTCCAGAAACCGAGCGCCCGGGCGCGGAAGTCGAACTGAGTGTTGCTTTCATCAGAGTCAAAAGTCGATGAGAGGTCATAGTCGGATTCCGACAACAGATCCTGCCGGTATTCCGCTGACAGGTGGACATTCTTGTTAACGATCACACCATCCGACATGCCGAGGGCGCTGCTACCGGAAAGCTCCTGAAACAGTTCCGATTCTTTCTCTTCAATTTTGCTGCTCGGGTCGTTGACGTCCGTGTCCGTCGTAAGGAGGACGACCAGATCGTGGATGACTATCGAATCGGGCGGATTACGATCCATGCTGACGGCTGTGACCGTGCCCTTGATCTTGCTGCTTTCCTTGACATCAAAGGTTCTGATCTTACGGGCGTGCCACGTGCGGTCGTCACTGACGCTGCAGCTTATCTCGACTTTGATGCCTGCTTTCAGATCGGCGAATGAGGATTTCTTGCCTTCTTCCTGGAGAAATTCGGTTTTGTCGTCAACGCTCAACGTCCGGCCGAAAACCACGAAGGTACGGGTTGCGGAATTAACCGATTGAATCGGCCCGCGCAGTTTAGGGCGGCGGGGTTCGGGCAGACGCTCGATATCTATCGCCACGAAGAAGCCGGAGGAATCCCAATAGCCCTCGATTTCGAAAGAGTCCCCTGTTTTGGGATCGAGCTTGAAGTATTCGGGATCGGCAGCCCGAGCCTTTGCTGCCAGAGACAGCACCGTTAAAATCACCACACACAACGCCCACACTTTGTTCATTGAACCACTTTCCCTTTCATTCGTTCGCGTATGGATATCAGTTGTCGCGACTTTTCCGCGAGAGTTGCCGCCAGATGGCGCCAGCGAGGTCGAAGCGCATAGATTGCGCCCAATCTGAGGAGCGACGCCGCCCGCCACCACCGGACGCGCGGTGCGATGTCGTCATCGGTATTATCATAGGCTCCAAGGAAGGCTGACTCGCCCGCCCGTATTTCAGCGGCGGCTTCGGGATGCTGCAGCTCGCGCAGATCAAGATGGGCCAGAAAATTGCCGACATCGCAGGCGCGATCTCCCGAAGCCAGGCTGTCGAAATCAAGCAGCGTAGTCGGCGCTCCTTTGCCAAAGAGCACCTGCTTGTCGTAGAAGTCCCGGTGAATTGCGGTCGGGCGGGAGGCTTCTACCAGGACAGCTCGTGACTGAAGCGCGTCGAAGGCTGATCTGAACAGCTCACTCATTTCCGGATAAATGGACCCGGCCAGTTCCATCGTAGGCGATAGGTTTTTGGTTTCAGACTTCCAGTCGTGCCGCGGAAGGTCCGATCCGCTCTCGCTATGCAGTTTGCTTAGTATTCCGGCAGCGGCGGCACATCCCGGCACAAACGACCCGTTTCCAATGCTATCATGAACCGATTTGCCCACGGAAGGTTTCAAAAAGAGGTAACCGCGCTCGCGGTCGACTGCCACTGCCGTGGCAAAGGCCAGGCTGTCTTCAGCGACCCTGCCGTAGCCCCTGGTCTCCAGCCAGTTCAATGTGGTCAGGACCCTGTGGAATTTGGTGGGTCGGTAGATCTTGGCTATTACTTCGAGCATATCTAAACCGGACCTACTTGGTCCAGTTTTCAAACGCAGCACGCACCGCCGCCGCAGGCGATAACTGAGAACTTCATAAGTCTCCAGGTCGAATTCGGACCAGCGATAGTCAGTCTCGATATTGGAGAGACTGGCCTGGGAGCGAAGCACGCGGCCGTCATCGAGCAGGGGAGCGATTCGCAGATCGGGATCGAAGGGGAAGATCGGCACGGCGAGATCGAGATCGTCGATCGAGACCACCCGGTTTGGCTCCTCGGCGAGGTAAGTCGGCCGGCCGTCGGCCATGCCGAACCATTGGCCGCAGAAGATCATGCGGCGCGGAGTTGACGTTGCCGGCTCCTGCAAATAGACCACATACTGTATTGAGAGACTGCCGTCGCCCGACGGGAACACCCTGGAGACGTGTAAGTGCTGTATTTGCGGCCGGCCGTTCCAGGAGTTGAATAGCCTGGCCTGCAGCCGCGGCGCCATCTGGACCGGGTCGGTGGCGATCTCCAGCAGCGCGAATTTCCTGTCCATCCTGATCACAGCAGTTCTCCGCACCTTTCTACAATTGCCCGGCATTCCCGGCGCCAGTTGGGGCGAAGCACTCTGAAGGGCGAGATAGCCAACTGAAGAAGCGCGGTCGCTACCCAGAACTGTCTTAGGCGGGGATCGATCGTCCGCCCCGATGCACTCTCATATGCGGCTTGGAACTTTGCAGCCGTTGTCTGGACGTCGATCTTCTTCTCCTGAAGGCTCGCGAGGTGCAAGTGTGCGATGAAGTTACCGATGTCGAACACGCTGTCGCCACGACAGGTGCGATCAAAATCCAGGAGTGTCACCGGCTCCGACGGCTCACCCAGCAAAATCTGTCCCGGGTGAAGATCGCCGTGAACTAGACCTTGCGGAGCCGCAGGCAGGTCCCCGAATAGCGCCTGAAGACGGGAGGCGATTCGTTCGATAGGATCATGCAGCTCGGTGACCAGACGTCCCAGGTTCCGGCCTGTAGCGGTCGCAATTGACAGCATTTCGGCCGCAGAGCGGTTGTCAGCCGGTACTTTGTCAAGGCGGTGGAACACGGCTAGCGCGCGAGCAACTTGAGCAAGCGATTCGCCCTGGTCGCCCTGCCCAAGCAGTTCGGAACACGGCGTGCCGGACGCTTCGCGGACCATGAGGATTCGCTTGTCGTTGTCATAAAGCAGCGGTTCGGCAATGCGCACGTCCGGAGAGGCGGCGACCGATCTATGCAGCCCGCGCATCAACTCGAGAATGCGCGGGTCGTGAGCCTCGGAGTACACCCTGATGTAAATGCCGAGATTTCGGCGATCACCGGATTCCCGGTTTACCAGTCTGGTGTCTGCGCGGAAGACAGCACGCTTCTCAGGCTTGTAGCGGACGACTGTCAATCGCAGCTTGCGATCCGATATGCGCCAGGTATCTCTTGGATGTTCCCGCAGGGCAGCGTGAATGACACGCACAACTTTGCGGGCATCGAAAACGGTCGGAAGACCTTTCAGTTCTGTATCGGACTCGATTGGATACAGCACGCTATTCACATCCGGAAGCGGAAGTGCCCGCCAATGGCCGGTTCGTTCGTGCCGATCTCGCGCGGTCGCTTTGGATACGGCATCCGCAAAAGCGTCTTCATGATAGGCCTTGACGTAGAACCAGACTGTGTTGGCGGCTTCGTCTGCGCTTGGTCCGCGGCGCACAGTCGCTCGATATGCGGCCAGGCAGGACGTAGCCGGTTTGTATCTGATATATGCGATCTCAGCGCTCTCGACAGATACCGCTCCGTTTCCGACATACGCTTCGCAAAGCGCCCTTTCGACTCTATGCGTATCGAGAATAGCCGGCAGCCCTTTCAAGGCGGCATCCATCAACTGGTAATCTGCGGAGTTCTGCCGTGCGGTGCGCTGTGACACGGTGGACTTGCTCATTACCGGTTCAAGCTTCCCATGACAGGTTCCTGTGATGCAAGGCGCCGGCCGGCGATTCGGCGCCGTTCGGCGAAACGGTCTGCGTATCCGCGGTGGCGACAAAACGACGGTACGCCTCGCTCTCGGCCAGCAGCTCCTCGGGACTGCCCTGCGCGATGGCCCGGCCGTCTTCGACCAGTATGACCCAGTCGGCCAGATCGAGAAAGTTCAGCCGGTGAGTGATAATCAGAAGAGTGCGACGGTCCTTCATCATGCGGAGAACCTCTTTGGCTTCCCGCTCGGTGTGTACGTCGAGACCGGTCACCGGCTCGTCGAGAATCATAATCGGACTACCCCTGAGCGCCGCGCGGGCGAAGCTTATCCGTTGTCTCTGGCCTCCGGAGAGAGTCAGTCCGCCCTCGCCTACGAGCGTGTCGTACCCCGCGGGAAGTTTTTCGATGAATTCGTCCGCGCCGACCGTTCTGGCCGCCGCGATTATTTCATCGCGTGTGGCATTGCGCTTGCCGAAGCCGATGTTGTCGGCGATGCTCGTGCGGAACAGGAAGGTTTCCTGCGAAAGCGGCGTTATCCGCTTGCGCAAGCTGCGCACCCGGTAGTCGGCGATCTTTGTACCATCGATCCAGACCTGACCGGACTGCACATCGTACAAGCGGAGAATCAGCTTGGCGATAGTCGACTTGCCGGCGCCGGTGCGGCCAAGGATGATACTGGTCTTCCCGGCTGGGATGACGCAATCGAGGTTTCTGAGTACCGGGCGCTCGGCGTCGTAGCCGAAAGTGACCCGCTCGAATCGGATTTGCCCCTTCACCTGCTTGGCCGAGAGACCTTCTTCGACGTCCTGCACTTCCGGTTGCATCTCGAGCAGCTCGAGAATCTTTTCGCCGCGAACAGTCGCCTTGGCCACGCGGGTTGACTGCCGCGCCATGCCCCTCAGCGGTCTGTAGATCCCGCGAAGATAGGAAAGGAAGATGATGAGATCGCCCGCCGACATCGCACCATCCAGTGCCTTCGTCGCGCCAAGCCAGAGCACGACCGCGGTGCCGATAGCGGTAATGGTTTCCACTACCCGTTCGTAATTTGCAGTCAGCCGCGTCGTTCGTACGTTAGCCTTTACGTCTCGGGAAACTGATACGCCGACCAGTTTCTCGCGGCTTTTCTCCTGCGCGTAGCTCTTGACCTGGCCGATTCCGGCCAGGCTCTCCTGCACCGACGTGACAATCTTACCGTACATCTCCCTCTGGCGCTGCGCCGACTCGCGAATCCGCACCGAGAACTCAAATGCGGCGAAGAGGAACAGCGGCAGGACCGCCAGCACGACCAGAGTCAACTGCCAGTCCATCCAGAACATAACCGTCAGCATGCCGACCACCAGCAGGATCTGACTACCCATCTGAACAACTGTCGAGACCAGCAGGTCTTCTAGCAGAATGATGTCGTCGGTCAGGCGTGTCAGCAGATCGCCGGTTTCCCGGTAGTCGTGGTATGACAGGGGCAATCGCTGCACGTGCGAGAAGAGTTGCAATCGTATGTCTGCGATCACGCGCAGCCCTGCCGCCTTGGCCAGCACGGCGTGGGTGTACTCGAACATGCCCTGCAGAGCGGCAACCACGACCGCGCCGACCGCGGCGAAAAGGATGATTGTTCCGGGTTCGAATTCAGTCAGGAACGACAGCGTATCTCTACCCAGCGACGGCTGATTCGGCATGAGCACGAAGTCGACCACGATCTTGATCGGCCAGGGGCGAAGCAGCATGAGCAGCGTGGAACCAAGCAGCGCCACACCGCTGGTGATGAGCTTAACCCGATGCGCCTTCAGGTAGTGGCCGAAGTGACTGAAGATGCGGCGCACCGACGCGAAATCAACGGTTGGTAGTCTTGACTTCAGTCGCACGGGTTTCATTCCTCGATTTCGTTTTGGCGCGAATCAGGGCGTCAAATACACCGACCGCGTTCGCGACACGCTGATGCCAGGTGTGCCTGGCGGTGACTTCGGCAAGGGCGTTTTCCGCAAGGCGTGATCTCAAGGCTGGCTCATATAGCAGTCTCAGCAAGGCGCTTCCCAGCGCCGGCTGGTCGCCCGGAGGTACTAGCAGGGCGGTAGTTTCGTGATTCAGCAAATTGTTTATCTGGCCGATAGCGGACGCAACAATCGGCTTGCCTGCGGCCATATACTCGAAAACCTTCAGCGGCGAGAAGTAGAAATTGTCCAGGGCGGGGTACGGAGCGACAAGAGCGTCCATACTGAGCAGCGCGGGCCCGACCTCCTCGTATGCAACCGCCCCGGTGAATACCACCCGGTCTGTGACTCCGAGTTGACGCGCCAGCTCGACAAGTCCATTGAAGTACGCCTGATCCCCGGCGCCCACCAGGCAGAGTCGAAGGCGCGAATCGGTATCCGCAATCGCCGCGAATGCCTTCAGCAGAATCTCGACACCGTGCCACGGCTTGAGCGAGCCAACAAAACCGATGACAAAATCGGTCTCCGGACTGCGAGATATCCGATTCCGCCAGGCGGCGAAGTCAACATTCGTGAATCTGTCCAGCGAGACGGCGTTTGGCGTGGTCGACACAACGGCGTTGGGACTGATACCAAGGATGTAGCTGCGCAACTCCTCGGAGACCGCGAAGATATGACTGGCGTGATTGAACAGCAGCTTTTCGACGGAACGCGCCAGATGTGTCTGGCGCAGGCTGCGATAGCTGCCCGCTTCCCGCACCAGCGGCGCGTTGACCTCAAGAACGAGCGGCAGGCCATGTTTCGCCGAGAGCAGGTGCCCCGCGGTGCTGAAAAGTGAGTATCTTTCGTAAATGAGGTCAAAGTCATATTGCTTGTGCAGGCCGTTGACGAGCTCCTGTACTTCCTGGCTGCGGTAGTAGTGCTTCGCTTCGCGGATGGTCTGCTCGTCCAGGCCCAGTTCTTCAATATCTCCGTCGTGAGGGAGCGCCACGTCGCTCGGTAGGGCGTACACCGGAAACGACGGCTGATACTGCGAGTTCTTGTCGATTCTTGCCATCGCGACCACCGGGCTCCAGTTGTTGGCGCTGAGGTGCTCCAGGAACTCCCGGACATGAATCGACGCCCCCTTCGTGCCTCCGAAGGGAATACCCTGGTCGCCGCAGATGTACAGAAGGCGGAGCTTACGCATGGTAATCTAAACCTCAGCCACCTGACGTCCGGCCACGCCCGCAGGCTGCGCCGCTGACGGCGCCCCTGCTTGCCGGAAAGCCGCCAGGAGAGTCTGGACGTTCTTTCTCAGATCGAACTTATCGAGCACCTTCCTGCGGCCGTTGGCGCCGTACTTCTTCCGCAACTCGTCTGACTGAAGCAGCCGGGTGAGTTCGGTGGCCAGCGCCTGCGGATTGTCCGGCTCCACGAGCGAACCATCAATGCCGGAATCTATGATCTCCGGAATGCCCGATATGCTTGTAGAGATGCACGGCAGCTCGCAGGCCAGCGCTTCGAGCAGAACGGTGGGGAGGGCGTCCTGGTTGTTGTCTTCGGTGACCCGACACGGCAGGCAGAATATCGCGCTTCGGTTCATCAGCACGCGGACTTCCTCGAGGTTTCTTGAGCCGACAAGCTCGACTTCCGCTTCGAATCCGAGAGAACGGGTCAGTTCGATCAGACTCGCTTCCTCGGGACCGGTTCCTGCGATGACACAGCGGAACGGGACAGCCGCGTTTCTCATTAGATCGCATGCCATTATGAGTGTGTCGATGCCTTTTTTGGGGACGAGCCGCCCAACTGTGAGGATCAGGTTCTTCTCGCGGCTGATTGACGTGTCTGGTCGGAAGTACTCGAGGTTGATGCCGTTGTGGATCACGCGAAGGCGAACGTCGTTGGGATTGGCTGTTTGGCCAAGCAAGTACGTGCGGTTGAACTCGGTGACGGTCACGACCGGCGTTGCCGTGACCAGTTTTTGGCTTAGCTGGTGCTCGTCGGCAGTGTAGACAAAAATGTCTTTGGCATGAGCGGTAAAACTGTACGGGATACTGGAGATGCGGTGAGCATAGTAGGCAATCGTGCTGGGCAGACTGGCGAAATGGGCGTGGAAATGGTTCAGATTCAACTTCCTCGCCTGTGATGCCACCCAGGCGGCTTGCCATACCTGATCCGCGCGGTTGGCGTCGCCCGACTGAATCGCCTCGTCCATCAGAAGCCACAGGCTATCGCGCATTTGGGAGAGAGTCGGCCACTCCTCGCTGATCCACTTGGTCCATTTCTTTGGGTCAAGGTCTTCGAGGTACAGAACGCGCGCCTGAAGCGATGTCAACTGCGGGTGGAACCGCCCTTCGTTCGGTTTCTTCAGCGAAAAGATCGTTACTTCGACGCCGAGCCGTTCGAGTTCGAGGATCTCGTTAAGAATAAACGTTTCGGACAGCCGGGGAAACATCTTGATGACGTAACCGATCCGAAATGGTTGCCTGTCGTTGTTCACAGCGGTCTTCCTTCCTGGGACTGCGCAACGAGGATTCCTTCACACACTGACGCCACCCCGGCGGCGCCGTCAAGCAGGTGCGATTGCTTGCTCCGCAGCGAGGCCATCGCCTGTTTCGAGTCCATCAGCAGGCTGCGGATTTCCCGGTAGAGGCGATCGAAGGTCAGTTCCTCCGGAGGTATCATGGTCACCCAGCCCTGCCGGGCCATGCAGGCAGCTCTGAGGAGTTGCTCATGGCGATACATGGTGCGCGGTATAATGAGCGCCCGTCGAGCATGACAGAGTATCTGCGTGACCGTGTTATAGCCGCCGGTGGAGACCACCAGGTCGCTCTTCCGAAAATACGGGCTGGTTGACTTTACGAACGACCGTACCGTTACGCCCACCCGCCGCCCGCGGCGCTGCAGTTGCCGGAACTCGTCCTCGGCGACAAAGGGCCCGGTGATAATGCTCGATTCAAAGTCGATTTCGCTTCGGTACTTCTCCACCATCGACAGGTAGTTGCCAATGATGAGATCCACCGCGCCGTCGCCGCCGCCTATCGTCACGACCACCCGTTTTGTCGGGCGTGTGGTTTCATTTGTCGCACTGGCGCGAATGCCGTTGCGGTGGACATCCGTAACATAGTTGCAGTAAGTTGTCTTGTTGACCAGATCGGGCGAAAAGTCGTACTCGGCGGCGAGATCGAAGACCTCGCGTGGTCCGTAGACGAGAATCCGGTCGTACACGGTCCGCATCAGCTCGTAAATGCCTTCGTCGTGCCAGAGCTTTCGGACGGTTTCGGGATCGTCGACAATGTCGCGAAGGCCGAGGATTTTGGTGCAGGGTCGGCCACTGGCGCGAAGCCAATGCAGCGCCGGGAGCATTTCGCCTCTCATACCTGCCGGTGAGTGATCGACCAGCAGAATGTGCGGGGCGAAATTCTGCACGGCCTGCGTCAGGAGATTGGCGCGCAACTCCAGAATGAGCTGATAGGGAATGCCCATGCTGCGGGCTTCGTATTTTTCCGGTCCCACTTTGCGCACCGCCGGCAGCTTGAGATAATCGACACCGGGCGGCAGGGTGAAACGATGTACCACCGGAGAGCCGGTGACCAGCAAAATCGAAAGTCGGGGGAGACGGGCGACCAGCCTCTCGGCTATTTTCAAGCAGCGCTGAAGATGCCCGAGGCCGAACGTGTCGTGGGAGTAGATTAGCATGCGACGCCCGTCACCGTCAAATCTCACCGGATGCGTCGCGGGCTCGCCTACGTTTACACTCGTTGCTGACGGTACCTCAGAGGACGTCATAATTATGATTGCCCCATGCCCACGTATTGGAAGCCGTAGCGGTGAGCAGTTTCCGGAGCGATGATATTGCGGGCGTCGACGATATTTCGCTGTGCCATGGTATCCGCCAGGCGGCCCAGGTCCAGCGACTGGAATTCGGCCCATTCCGTGATAATCAACAGACAGTCCGCGCCTGCGGCAGCGGCATAGGCGGACTCAGCCAGTTCAATGTCCGGAATCCAATTGGTCGCTTCGATATGCGCCTCAGGATCGTACGCGCACACCGTCGCGCCCCGGGCGAGCAGTTCGCGCACGATCGGCAATGCGGCTGAATCCCTCATGTCAGAGGTGTTGGCTTTGAAAGCCAGCCCCAACACCGCGACTCGGCGTCCGGCCAGGTCGCCAGTCAGAGAGATAACCTTAGTCACTACGGCCGCAAACTGCTTCTGATTCGCAGTGAGTACGGCCTCGGCGATGGCCAAAGACGCACCCTGGCTTCGAGCGAATCCGGTGAACTCCTGGAGATCTTTGCGGAAACAGGAGCCGCCCCAGCCGGGGCCCGGCTCGAGAAATTCAGAACCGATGCGGCTGTCCTGGCCCATCGCGCGAGCCACTTCGAGCACGTTTATCCCAGCCCGATCGCAAATAAGCGCCATTTCATTTATAAAGCCGATCTTGGTCGCCAAAAACGCATTCGAGGCATACTTGATCAGTTCGGCCGTTTCGTTGTTGGCCGTGATGATGTTTACGGTACGCATCATGCCGAGTCGGTAGATGTCACTGACCACCCTGATCGCCTCCTGTGACCTCGACCCGATGACAATTCTCTGTGGGTTGAAAAAATCCCAGACCGCGCTGCCCTCACGCAGAAACTCCGGGTTGTTCACGACCGAAATTGCGCCGTCTGCGCCGTACCGCTCGTTGAGCTGGGCCTGAAGGCGGCTGCCGGTTCCGACCGGCACCGTGCTCTTGATTACGACCACCTGGCCGGGACGAACCGAAGCGGCGAGACCCCTGGCTACTTCGTCAATCGCAGACAACTCCGCCCGACCTGATGGATCGGACGGCGTGCCGACCGCGATGAAGATCGCCTGGGTATCATTGACTCCCTCGGCCAGGTCGCCGAGAAAACTGAGACGGCCGGTCTGCAGGTGCGTTCGAATGAGGCCGTCAAGATCGCGCTCATAAAACGGCACCCGGCCTTGCTGGAGCATCGCTAGGTACTCTGGGTTTCGCTCGACACATACCACATTATGCCCGAACTGTGCGAACCCGGCTGCGGCAACCAGGCCGACAAAGCCACCGCCGATCACACATATATTGGTTCCGACCAGCCCGGTACGTTTCGCCAGCGGGTCGGCCGAGGTGATAGCAGCGGACCCCTGCCCGCCGTGGCTGTTTGCAGCTGCGCGATTGGTGAAGTGATCGTCGTTTCTCATGTCGTGCACCCGAATGGTTAGGTTCGCCGGTTTATCATGGACTGCTTTAGTACACGACGCCACAGCAAACTGTGGGCCAAAGTCCCGGACGCTCTCGCAACATTCTGTCTTACACGGAATTAGATCGACCGAGCGACATAGCTCCTCCACCTGTTCCGACCAGCTATTTGGTTGAAATCAACCAGTTGGTTTATTTGAACCAGTTGGATTGGGCGGGTCTAGTCAAGTCCGTGCTTCTTCAGTCGGTAACGTAGAGCTTCCCGGCCCAAGTTTAACCTGCGGGCCGCTTCACTGACATTCCCCTGGCTGGCGTCGAGCACCTTCTGGATGACCGCTTTTTCGATCTTATCCAGGTCCACCTGATCGCCCAAGGCCTCGATTTTTACCTCGTTGTCGTCGCTGATGTTCAGCGCCGGGTGGGTACCTGCTTTTAGCCCAAGCGCATCGGCGGTCACGACCTTGCGATCATCCAGAAACGTCACGCGCTCCATAAGCTGAGACAGTTCCCGTACGTTCCCCGGCCAGTGATGCTCAACCAGCGCCTGCTGGGCGTCCTCGGATAGGATCTTGGCCCGACTGTACTTCCGCCCAAATTTGGCCAGGAAATGCTGCGCCAGCGGGATAATGTCGTCCTTTCGGTTCCGTAACGGTGGAATCTGAATCCCGATCGAGTTCAGCCGGTGGAAGAGATCTTCGCGAAAGTTGGCGGCGTCTCTCAGGTTGCGGTTAGATGCCGAGATGATGCGGACGTTTGACTCGATATCCCTCAGGCCGCCGATCCGCCGGAAGCTCTTTTGATCGATTACATGAAGCAGCTTGACCTGGGCCTCAATAGGCAAATCGCCGATTTCATTGAGGAATATCGTTCCCCCGGCGGCGGCGTCGAAAAGTCCCCGCTTGGAGCGATCCGCGCCGGTGAACGCTCCCTTTTCGTAACCGAACAGCTCTGCTTCCTCCAATCCTCGAGGTAGGGTCGTGCAGTTAACTTCGATCAGCGGCATAGCGGCCAGTTCGCCCTTGAAATGAATGGTGCGCGCGAGCATGTCCTTGCCCACACCGGTTTCGCCGGTGATCAACACGGGCGGATGTTCGCCGGCGGTGGGCAGGTGAGCCGATGACAGCCGACTGAGCACGTCGCGCACCGGCCGCATTGCCTCCGAACGGGCGACCAGTTGATCCTCGCCGACCATGTCGGCCATCGTGTCATGATAGTACGAGACGGTCTGGCGGAGGCGGGCATCAGTGGCGGCGCGCTCTACGGCAAGTAAAACTTCCTCGGTGTCGAGCGGTTTCCGCAGAAAATCGGACGCTCCCGACCGAAGCGCCTCCACTGCCGCCGCCATGGTGCCATAGGCAGTGGCGATGATCACTGCGATGTTGGCATCGAACTCCTTGATTTTACGGAGCGCCTCAAGTCCGGACATGCCGGGCAGCTGGATATCCAGGAGGACCAGATCGGTCGGCATTTTGGCCAGCAGCGCCAGACCCTCCTCGGCGGTAGGGGCGACTGCGCAGTCATGCCCCTGTTGGATCAGCGCGCGGGCCAGCGACTTGGCCAACAGGACCTCGTCTTCCACTATCAGTATCTGTGCCATCGTATCTCTCCGATGTGTAAGCCCGGCGGCATTATGATACAGGCGGCGTCGGTTTCTGGGACTCCGGCAGTTCAATCAGCACCGTCGTGCCTTTTTCCGGCTCACTCTGTATTGTCAGCAGGCCCCGATGGAGCTCCACAAACTTCTTGGCCTGGGCCAGCCCAAGGCCGGTGCCGCCCTTCTTATCTGTGACAAACGCGCGGAACAGCTTCGGCATGACCTCGGGCGACACCCCGCGGCCGTCGTCGGCAATCGTAACGGTCAGCATCCGATCGTTGACTGCCCCTCTCTTGACACCGGTGATGACCCTTATCGTCCGGCTCTCGGCCTCTATAGCATTCGATATTACCACGCTGAGCGCCTGCTGTATCAGGGCGGAATCAACGCGAATCCTCGGAAGGTCGTTTCCAAACTCACGCACGAGACCGACACCATCGCCTGCCGCCCGTGTTTCCGCGATATGCAGGACTTCATCGACCAACTGGTTTATATCGACATCATCCTGGCGCAACTGGGTCGGCGCGGCGAGATTCATCAGCCCCTTCACCCAGGCGTCCATGCGGTCCACTGTGGCCACGATATCCTTGAGCGATTCCGCAGTCTCGTGATCCCTGTCTTCCACCGCGCGAAGCGTGACCTGCGCCGCCGCCCTGATCGCCGCCAGGGGGTTCTTGATATTGTGCGCGGTGTAGGCGATAATCTCGCCGTGCGCGGCGAACCGTTCTTTGGCGAGCAGTTGGCGTTCAAGCGCTTTGAGTGACGACGCCATCTTATCGATCGCAGTCGCCAGCGTACCCCACTCGTCGGCAGCCTCGATACCGACCCGGTCGTCGAAATCCCCCTGACTGATACGTTCAGTTACCTGTGTGATTCTGCTCATCGGACGCACCAGCCACCGGTTGCTCAGGATTACCAGAACGAGCAACTGCGAGAGAGCGATAACTACGGCTATTCCTGCCGTGAGCACCGCCGATTGGCCCGCGCGTGAGGCATCGGCCAGTCGGTCGTCCATCACGTGATGATAATACTGGTTAAGTATGGCTACGTCGTCGGTGACCTCATCGGCGATTTCCCGCAGTCGGGTGCGGGCCCCGACCGGGTCGAATCGGGAGCCGGGACCAGTGCTGGCCGTCAGTATCTGAGCCAGCACCCAGCGCAGCTCGGTCTGGGTTTCATCGAGACTCTCGACATGGTCGGCCTCGATATCGGAGGTGACCCCGGCCAGCAGCTTGTCCAGCGCGGCCTTAATCTGGACCTGCAGTTGCTGGAAGTCCTCGACTGTACCTCCGGCGTTGCTCAAGTAGTCAAGACCCTTGGTCACCTGGCGGAACATCATGACCCGCAGCGCCTCGGCCTGCATGCTCTGCTGTCGGCTGTGGGCCAATTTTCCCGCTGCGTCCTGCCAGTTGATCATGGCCAATGTAGTGGCCACCGCCGCGGCTACTACGGTTGCGGCCATCACGGAATAAGAAAGAATAAGCTTGGCGCGTACAGTCATGTTCGGGGACTATTGTACGTTAATGGCACCCGCACGGAAAACAATTTGTCCTTGCCCGTTTCACCGCGATCAGGTCGCTAATTCAACTCCCGGCCTCGTGCAACTGCCTAAACCAGGTGCAGGTCTTCTTCAGTCCCGACTCTAACGGGGTCAGCTTCTCGATGCCCAGTACGCGTCGCGCCTTTCGCGTGTCCGCGCACGTGCGGGGGTCGTCCCCCGGCTTGGCGGGCGCGAACTGCGGGGGGATATCGATTCTGAGGGACTTGCTAATCAGAGCGAGAAGCTGCAATACGGTAGTCTGTCTGCCCGAGCCGAAATTGATGACCTCACCATTGATTCCGTTCTTTCTGCCCGCGACCCACAGCGCTTTCACCACGTCGCCTACAAAGATGAAGTCCCTGGTTTGTTTGCCGGTGCCGTAGATGACCGGCGCTTCGCCTCTCAACAATCGCGTGGAAAACGCCGGGATGACATTGGCATACTGTGACCGCGGATTCTGGCGCGGCCCGTAAACACTGAACAACCGAAGGGCCACGGTTTCGAGTCCGTAAAGTCGCCTATAGAGGTTGCAAAGCTGCTCGCCTATCAGCTTGCTCGTGGCATAGGGAGAGCTGCCTTCGAGCGGCAAAGTTTCGCGGAACGGCACGGGAGCATCGGCGCCGTAGACAGACGCTGACGAGATAAACACGACTCGCTTGATGCCGCTGCGCCGGGCCGCCTCGAGCACGTTACTCGTGCCAATCAGATTCACCTGGAATGTCTCGGTAGGGTTATCTACAGAAAGTGGCACCGATGAGATCGCGGCCAGGTGGTAAATGAGGTTCGTCCCGGTGGCCGCCTGTGAGAGCGCCTGCAGGTTCAGGATGTCTTCGCGGATTACTTTGACTTTCGAAAGAGAGGAACTAAGATTCTCCTCGCGGCCGGTGGAGAAGTTGTCGAACACGGTGACTTCGTGCCCTTTTCCGACGAGTGCGTCGACAAGATGACTGCCAATAAACCCGGCCCCGCCCGTCACTAACACGCGACTCATATGCCACCTTTCTGCCGACCGCATGCTCGTCGGCGTTGCGTTTATTGACTCTCAAATCCTGATAAAGACAGAATCATGTCGCTTAAGTGTGCACTGTGCGACGAGTGCCTATTAATGTATCGGCTGCCTGCGGATGATAAAAGCGGCCGGCAGGCTCCGTCGATTTTAGCAATAATAGCATATTTCACAGAAAGTTCCCTAGTTTGTCTTTTCTTGCCGGCATGGTGCACGCATGTGCTAGTGCCCCAACAACTGATAGTCCGTGCGCGGCCCCGCCGCCGGCGGGTCCTCGTCTGCCCGTTTCTGTGCGCGGCAGAGCCTGCCCCGGACTGAATCCGGGGTCCTCGTCTGTCCGTATATCGTGGAAGGATCAGCAAGGGGCAGACCGGGAGGTCTGCCGCCCTCGCTTGTCGGGAAGTCTGCCGCCCACGATCTGGTGCACGCTCATAAACTAGCACCGAATTGGAGACACCGGAATCGGTGAGCCCTCTAAAAAGGGCTTTTTGGCTGTAGCGCGAGGGAGTGGTAATTAGTTTATTCTGGGCGTACGACATTTGTAGACCGGCGCCGGATTCGAGGGGTCCGCCGTCAGCGAGTTTTTGTAAACACTTTGGCGCGACTCTCCGTCTAAAGTTAAATCTCGGCACGGTTTCACGTTTACTTAGCATTTCTACGTTTCGGCCGCCAAGCGGCACTCAAAAGAGGACATATATGAAGACAAGCCGACGGGCATCGTTTACACTGGCATCTAGTCTGGGCATTGTACTTATCGCACTAGTCTATGCGGCAAGCTTCAACCGGACGACCCCGCATTCAACTTCCGGGCCACTCACGCCACCTTCGAAAGACAAATGGGGCAAGATTGGCGCTCTTCCGAATGAGTGGTTTTACATACAGCGAGCCTACCCGTCTAAGTTGGTCGATCCGGTTCGGCGGCTTCAAGCTGCGGACAAGTACCGCGAAATGAGAGCCAAGGCCCGGGCGGAAAGCGCCCTCAGCGGCGAGGCCGCTCTCAACTGGCAGTTGGCCGGGCCGACCAATGTCCCGGGGCGCATCACCGATCTGGCGGTCGACCCAACCGATTCGGCCACGATTTACGCCGCCAGCGCCGGAGCCGGCATTTTCAAGACAGCAGATCGCGGCCTGACCTGGAGAGCGGTATTCGATGAGGTGGGGACTTACTCCATGGGGGCCGTGGCGGTCGACCCGAACAACCCCAATGTCGTCTATGCCGGTACAGGGGAGATCAACGGCCGTGTTCAGACCTATGACGGGACCGGACTGTACAAGAGCACCGACGGGGGCGAGACGTGGACGTTCTCGGGGTTGCCGCTCAGTTTCGGGATCGGGCGCATCCTGGTAGATCCGAATAACTCGAACATAGTTTACGCCGCTGTAATGGGGCGGCTCTGGGAGCCTAATCCGGAGCGAGGTTTATATCGCTCTACCGATGGCGGCGCCAACTGGGAATCAGTTCTCTACATCTCGGAGTTTACCGGCTGTGCTGAAGTCATCATTCACCCATCGACAGGTACGCTGTTCGCGGCCATGTGGGAGAGACACTGGTCGCTGGAGAGCACGTACACGGTGTCGGAGGTGATGGTCGGCTCGACTAGCGGACTGTACCGTTCGACCGACGGGGGCGACACCTGGCAGCTGATGTCTGATACTGACCTGCCCACCGGTCCGACAGTCGGGCGGATAGGATTGACGCTGGATCCGCAGTCCACTCGCGTATACGCCTTTTACTGGACATACCCGCCCGAAGGTACGGATGTTTATCGCAGCGATGACCTCGGTGATTCGTGGACGCGCCTCGGCGCGGGGGTGGCCGATGCTGCGGTCACGTATCGCGGTTACTACTTTGCCATGATAAAAGTCGCACCGGGAGTTCCTGACCGGTTGTATCTGGGGGGCGTGGATATTTACCGTTCCGACGACGGAGGATTCAATTGGCAGCAGATCGGCGACTGGACCGAGCCTTACATTTACGCCGATCAGCACGCCATGTATATCCATCCCGGGTCGCCCAACTTTGTCTTGGTCGGAAACGACGGCGGCGTGTACTTGAGCACAACAGGCGGCTTATACGACAACTGGCAAGGCCTAACCAACTTCCCGAACACCCAGTTTTATACGGTGGCAATCGATCCCCACAATCCGGCAAGGCTATACGGTGGCACCCAGGACCGTGGCACACTTCGTACTCCTGACGGGACGCTGGCGTTCTGGCAGCACGTTCTCGGCGGCGACGGTTTCTACTGTTTAGTGGATCATACCAACCCCAACATCGCCTATGCCGAATGGCAATGGGGGAATATCACTAAATCAACCAATGGCGGCGCCAGTTTCGCCAATGCCGGCGCCGGAATCAACCGCGGCGATCGGTTTAACTGGAACACCCCTTTCGCCATGGACCCGAACAACGCCGGCGTGCTTTACCTCGGCTCCCACCGGATTTATCGAACGACCAACGCCGCGTCCAACTGGACAGCGATTAGCGGCGATCTCACCGACGGCGACTTTGCTCCGGGAAGTAATGTCATATCGACTATCGGGCTGACCGCAGCCGACAGCGATGTCATCTATGTCGGTACCGGTGACGCCAACGTGTGGGTCACGCTTAACGGCGGCACAAGCTGGCTCAACCGTTCCGCCGGTCTTCCCGATCGCTGGATAACCCGTGTCACTCCCGATCCCACTGATGCATCCGTGGCGTATGTAACTCTGTCGGGTTACCAGCTCGCCGAGTGGGTTGCCCATATCTACCGCACTGACGATTATGGAATGACGTGGACGCCGATCGCCGGCAATCTCCCCGACGCTCCGATCAACGACGTCATAGTCGACCCGGCGAACTCGTCGACGCTGTATATCGCCACCGACTTCGGAGTGTTCTACACCGAAGACCTGGGAGTCTCATGGGCGCCGCTCGGTGACGGTATGCCGATGCAGCCGGTCCTGGACCTGGATTTCAATCAGCCGACCCGCCAGATCGCCGCGGCCACCCACGGACGGTCTATGTACCGTCTGTATCTTGATTGCAGCGGCGGCGCGGATTCCGATGGCGACGGCCTTGCCGATGGCTGCGACAACTGTCCCGACCTGGCCAACCTCGACCAGTCCGATCTTGACTATGACAAAGTAGGGGACCTGTGCGATCCATGCGTGTTCGACGCGCAAAACGATATTGACGATGATGGCCTATGCGCACAGGAAGATAACTGCCCGGAGTCAGCCAACTCGAATCAGGCAGACGCCGACCAGGATGGGATCGGCGATGCCTGCGACACCTGTACCGATACTGACGGTGATGAGTGGGGCGACCCGGGTTTTGCGGCCAACCTCTGCCCGGTGGACAATTGTCCTGATCTGTTTAACCCGTTTGGGCAGGAAGCCGACGCAGACGGCGACGGCGTCGGTGATGATTGTGATTTGTGTCCCGGCTACGACGATCACATTGACTCGAATGGTAATGGTGTCCCGGACGGATGCGAAGGGTGCTGCGTCGCTCGAGTCGGTGATGCCAACGGCAGCGGTGATGACGAGCCGACTATCGGCGACGTGACCACCATGATCGATGCGCTGTTTATCGGCGGTGATTTCGGTGTCATACCCTGCCTAGCTGAGGCCGATATCAACCAGTCCGGCGGCGCTGAGCCTCAGGCCGAGGATATTTCGATTGGCGACATCACTATGCTGATCGATTATTTGTTCATTTCCGGATCGTCCGTAGGCCTGCCGGACTGTCTATAGGGCCGGACATCTCGTTGTTGGTCAAATGGTTGCAGGTGTGAATTGCCGTACGACGATCGAGGCCGTACGGCGCAAAAGTAAGCAAGTGCCGCCACCGGACGTTTGCGGGATCGAACGGAGTCAATCTGGCTTTCAGTCGGACACCAAATACCCCCTTGACAAAAATGGAAATCCAGGTATATTCGATCTGAAATGATTACCCCGGCTTTCATATCGGCCCTCTTTATCTCAGTCAGCTTTACTGTCTACTTTTGGTGGTACCGTCGCCTCTGCGATAGTGGGCCTGTGCCGGTGTAACCGCTTCAGGATAACGAAAAATCAAGCCCGCTATCGCAGAGATGGCGGGCTTCTTGTTTTTGGAGAGTCCTTTGAATATCTTCGACGTCCTCGCCGATCAACCCCCAAAAGCCAGGTACCCTCTCGACCTGGAAGAACTCGACCTCCCGGGCGATCTGGAAACGCCGGTGTCGGCTTTCATGAAACTGCAATCGGTGGGCGCGCGGTTCCTCCTGGAATCGGCGGAGGACGCGAAGTCGGCCGGACGTTACACTTTTATTGGCATTGATCCGCTGCTTCGAATCGAAATTCGCGATCAGGATACGTTAGTCAGTTCCGCCAGCGGGAGTGCTGTCGTTCCCCATTCGGCCGTGGGCGCCCCGTTCGACGGCCTGAAACTAATCCTGGATAGATTCGAGACCTCGTCGCGTTTAGAGATGCCCTTGCTGGGGGGAATAGTTGGATTTACGTCATACGATATCGTCAAGTTTTTCGAGCCCAAACTTCAGGGCCTGCTTTCCCGTTCGGACTGGCCTCTCGGGTTGTTCTATTTTGTCGATAAGCTGCTCGTTTTCGATCACTACATGAGGCGCATGAAACTGGTGCGGCTGCGTCATAGGGGAGGGACGCTCCACTCCGGCAAGGAGCCGGTTTCACTGGAGCAGGTAAGATCGACACTGGCCGGTGAGCGAGTGCCGAATCATCGCGAACCGGCTGTCGCCAACGGCGACTATCGTTCCAATTTCAGCCCGGCCGACTTCGAGGCGATGGTGCTCAAGGTCAAGGAGCACATCGTCAAGGGTGACATCTTCCAGGCGGTGGTCTCGCAGTGTGAGCGGCGCCAGTCCGCTGTCGATTGCTTCCAGGTCTATCGTGCGCTTCGTATGCTCAATCCGTCGCCTTACATGTACTATCTCGATTTCGATGACATCGAGCTGGTCGGTTCTTCACCCGAGGCGCTGGTGAAGCTTCGCGATGGCCTCGCGACTGCCCGCCCGATCGCCGGAACTCGCCGGCGCGGCAGAACGCCCGATGATGATCACCGGCTGGCCGAGGAGTTGTTGCACAATGAGAAGGAGCGGGCCGAGCACGTGATGCTGATCGATCTCGCCCGCAACGATCTCGGAAGAGTGTGCAAATTCGGTACGGTGAGCGTGCCGTCCAGATTGCAGTTGGAGATGTACTCGCATGTCATGCACCTCACCTCTACCGTGACCGGTAAACTGCGTTCCGATTGTGACCACTTTGATCTCTTCCGGGCCACATTCCCCGCCGGAACTGTCTCAGGAGCTCCCAAGCTGCGGGCGATGGAGATAATTGCCGAGCAGGAGCGTTCTGCCCGCGGGCCGTATGCCGGGTCGGTCGGGTATTTCTCGCTTTCCGGCGATTTCGACATGTGCATCACGATACGCACGATCATTCGGCGCAACGGCGAGCTTCTGCTGCAAGGGGGCGCAGGTATCGTGGCCGATTCTATCCCTGCCCAGGAGCATCTGGAAACCCGGAACAAAATAGCGGTTCTTAAGCGGGCTATTGCTGACGCCGAGGAGGGGCGGTTATGATTCTGTTCATAGATAACTATGATTCGTTCATCTATAATATCGTTCAGTACTTCGGTGAACGGGACAGTGATGTCCGGGTTTTCAGACCGCACGAGATTGCGCTCGGCGATGTGATCGAGATGCGTCCCGAGAAGATCGTCCTGTCGCCGGGGCCGGGACATCCCCGCGATGCTCAGCTTTGCTTGGAAATCATCGAATCTCTTCAGGCCGAAATCCCAATCCTCGGCGTCTGCCTGGGGCACCAGTGTATCGCTCAGGCCTACGGCGCCGAGGTAAGGGGGGCGGAACGGCTCGTTCACGGCAAGACGTCGGAGATCTACCATCGCGGCAAAGGCATACTGGCCGGCCTGCCGAATCCGTTTCGGGCGACACGCTACCATTCGCTTATCGTCAGCGAAGAAACCCTGCCGGCGCAGTTGCATGCTGTCGCCTACACCGCAGATGGCGAGGTGATGGGTTTGATGCACGATTCGTTCCCGTTGTTCGGAGTGCAGTTTCATCCGGAGTCGATACTAACCGACTGCGGCAAACAGATCATCAGTAACTTTCTGGATTGGCCGTCATGATCAAAGAGACGCTGACCAAACTGGCAGCAGGAGAAGGGCTTGCCTTCGAGGAGACCGAAGCGTTTATCGACGCGATCGCCGGGGGCGAGATCACCGATGCACAGATCGCTGCTTTCCTGACCGGGCTTCGTATCAAGGGCGAGCGCCCGGACGAGCTGGCCGGATGCGTGAGTTCGCTGCGCAGGCATGCGGTCGGTGTCCCGCATCATCAGACCACGGTATTCGATTGCTGCGGCACGGGCGGCGACGGCTCCAATACATTCAATGTCTCGACCGCGGCTGCGTTTGTGGTGGCCTCGTGCGGCGTGCCGACCGCCAAGCATGGCAACCGGGCCGTCAGTTCCAGTTGCGGATCGGCGGACATTCTGGAAGAGGCGGGCGCGAAGATCGACGTCACGCCGGAGCATTCCGCACACTTGCTGGACGAGATAGGCTTTTGCTTCCTGTTCGCGCCGCTCTACCATCCCGCCACGGCGCGGGTGGCGAAAGTGCGGCGCGAACTTGGTTTTCGCACGGTCTTCAATCTTATCGGTCCGCTTCTGAATCCGGCCCGCGCCACACACCAGATAATTGGGACATCGAATCACCGGAATGCCACCCTGATGGCATCAGTCGCCGGGCATTTCACGCACCAGAGAGTTGTCAGTTTTCACAACGAATCCGGTGTAGACGAGCTGCTGCCGGGCGACACGAATGTGCTGTATCGCTGGTCCAACGGCCACGTTCGAACCGAATCACTCTCACTGCCGGAGCTTCTGAACAACGGTTTCGCGCTTGAATCCGTTCGCGGCGGTGACCGCAGCGTCAACCTGACGATGTTGCTGGAAGTCCTACGCGGTACGGAATCGGAACGAACCAAAGTGACCGCTCTTAATGCCGGTGTAGGGCTTTTGTGCGCAGATAAGGTCACAAATGTCGAGGATGGGTATAAAACGGCGATGAACGCGTTGAGATCGGGAGCAGCACTAAGACTCTTTGAGCAATATGTGACGCAATCGCGGGAGATCTCCTGATGCTGTCGACTATCGCTGAAAGCGTGAGATCACAACTAAGTCTGAGATCGTACGAAGGGTGGGAGCGAGAAATCGAAGCATTGCTAAAGCTGCGGGCAGGGGGTATCGGCTTTCGCAAGGCGCTCAAGCGCGGCCGGGAGAATTTCATACTGGAGATAAAGAGAACTTCGCCCAGCAACCACGGCGTCGTTCATTCGGTGGACGTACACGCCACGGCCGCGTGTTTCCAACGGTGCGGCGCCGCTGCTGTCAGCGTGCTTACCGAGGGGCAGTATTTCGGCGGTAGTCTCGCCGATCTTGCCACGGCCCGCGAGTCGGTCACGCTGCCGCTGCTGCGCAAGGACTTCATTGTCGACAAGCTGCAGATAGCCGAGGCTAAAGCGTACGGCGCAGATGCCGTTCTCCTCATAACCGCTATTCTGTCGGACCATGAGTTAAGGACTTTCATCGAGTTCGCTGCGTCAATACAAATCGACGCTCTCGTGGAAGTGCATTCGGAGGCGGAGCTGGCCCGCGCAGTCGACGCCGGCGCGGGTATTATCGGCGTAAATAGTCGCGATCTTCATACTATGAAGGTCGACTTATCGTCCGCCGCGCAGCTTTTGCGGCAAGTGCCGGATCACTGCGTGCGAATCGCCGAGAGCGGCCTGAAGTTGCGCTCTGATATCGTGATGATGCGCGATGCCGGTGCGGATGCTTTCCTGGTTGGATCGTCGGTGATGCACGCAGACAATATGACTGAGAAGATCGCGGAGTTGATGGGCGTATGACCAAAGTGAAGATTTGCGGTATTACGAGAGTCAGCGACGCGATCGCCGCGGTCGATGCCGGCGCTGATTTCATCGGCCTGGTCCTGTCGTCGTCGCCCCGGCGAGTGGATATCACTCAAGTAGAGCCCATCGTGAATGCCGTGAGAGAAAAAGCACACGTTGTGGGTGTGTTTGCTTCTGAAATCGACCTGATTGGGTACGATCGCACGAGTGCCATAGCGCTTGATTATTACCAAGTGTATTTCGAATACCAGGATTTGGTAGTGAGAAAGCCGAGGCGCGCCTGGATCAGGTCGTTTTGGGCCCATGAACAGACCGATATTGGCGCCTTGGCGAACGGTGATCTCCTATTATGTGACTTCAAACACGAGGCAAAGCGCGATTCTTACCACGTACCCGGCGGATGTGCCGCGTTTTTGCGAGAGCGCACCCTTATCGCTGGGAAACTCACAGTTGATAACGTCGCCGCTGTGGTGCGGGCGCTGCGCCCCTTCGGTGTCGATGTCGCCCGGGGAACTGAGTTGTCACCCGGCGTGAAAGATGTAAAAAAGATCGAGCAATTCATTGCGAGGGCCCAGAATGCCTGAGGCAAAACGGCGAGGATACTACGGCGAATTCGGAGGCCGCTTTGTACCGGAGACTCTGGTGGCGGCACTCGACGAATTGGAATCGTGTTTCCTGCGGGTGCGCGGTGACGTCGCCTTCCGCCGCGAACTGGCGAAGCTGCTCCGGGATTTTGGCGGGCGACCCACGCCGTTGTATTTGGCCGAGAATCTGACTCGGCGGTGGAAAGGTGCGAGGATCTACCTCAAGCGCGAGGACCTAAACCACACGGGTGCGCACAAGATCAACAACACGATCGGCCAGGTACTTCTGGCCAGGCGTTTGGGCAAGACCCGAATTGTAGCTGAGACCGGGGCAGGCCAGCACGGTACCGCCACCGCTGCGGTGTGTGCAATGATGGGGCTACGCTGCGTCGTTTACATGGGCAGCCACGACATTCACAGACAGCAGCCCAATGTGCTGCGCATGCGGTATCTCGGCGCCGAGGTGCGTGAGGTAAATGCGGGTCTCGCCACTCTCAAAGAGGCCACCTCGGAGGCAATTCGTGACTGGGTAACCAACGTGGCGACCACTCACTACATCATCGGCTCAACTGTTGGCCCGCACCCGTACCCGGCGATCGTGCGTGAGTTTCAATCCGTCATAGGCCGGGAAACGCGGAGCCAAATCCGGCGTGTCGCTCGTCGGCTGCCGGACTACGTGATCGCGTGTATCGGCGGCGGTTCCAACGCGCTGGGAATCTTCTCGTCGTTTCTGGGCGACCAGACTGTCAAGCTGATTGGTGTGGAATCTGCCGGTAAGGGACTCCGCCCCGGACAACACGCCGCCGCGCTTGCCAAAGGCACGCCGGGCATTCTCCACGGGACGCGCAGCTACGTGCTTCAGGACAGTGACGGGCAAATATCTTTGACGACCACTATCAGCGCCGGTCTTGATTATCCCGGAGTGGGGCCTCAGCACGCCCATTTCAAAAAGACGGGCAGAGTCGCTTACCGCACGGTTCCGGACCGCGACGCAGTGGCTGCGTTCCACGAACTGTGTGCGAATGAGGGCATCATCCCGGCGCTCGAATCGAGTTTCGCTTTGGCGTACGCTCGAAGACTGGCGCGAAGAACAAAACCAAAGCAGATCATAGTCGTCAACCTGTCCGGACGGGGCGACAAGGACATGCAGAGCGTGTTGGAATATGAACGGCAGACTCGATGACACCTTCGCGCGCCTTCGGCAGCAAAGGCGCAAGGCCCTGATTCCGTTTCTTACTGCGGAGTACCCGGACCCCGAGCGCTTCAAGCCTGCCGTGGATGCGACCTGCAGTTCCGGCGCCGACATCCTCGAAATCGGTTTTCCCCATTCTGATCCGCTGGCCGATGGCCCGGTGATACAGAGGTCATCTCACCGAGCGATAGTCAACGGCTTTACGGTGTCACGCGGTTTTGCCGCTATAAGATCGATAGCTGCAGCCCATTCTCTACCTATTGTAGTCATGTGCTACAGCAATCTGATATTCAGGGCCGGGCTATCGCGGTTTCTTGGCGAGTGCCGTGATTCCGGGGTGAGCGGGCTGATCGTGCCGGATATGATACTGGAGGAGAGCGATAAGCTGCGCTCAACCTGCGCTCGCCGCGATGTGGCGTACATCGGTTTGGTCACACCTACGACTCCCAAAGATCGCGCTGCTTCGATAGCGGAGTTCGGTTCGGGGTTTCTCTACCTCGTAAGTGTCACGGGCACGACCGGCACGCGTACGAGGCTCGACCCAAAGCTAAGACAGAGCGCAACCAGAATAAAGAAACAGACCGCGCTGCCGGTCTGCATAGGGTTCGGCATATCCACACCGGACATGGCCGCCGAGGCGGCACGGTACGCAGACGGCGTCATCATCGGCAGCAAGATCATAGAGCTGATAGATTCGGACAATGGAGACGGTCACTTTCGGAACCTCAGAGGTTTTATGGCGGAAGTGGCCGGGCGATTAGGAGGTAATCCATGATGCGAGGTGTACGCGGGGCAACCTGCGCCAGGGCCAATTCGCGCGAAGCGGTCTTCGAGGCAACCAGAGATCTTTTGGCCCGCCTGATTGCGGCCAACAGGATCGAAGCAGAACACATTGCATCGGTCTTCATAACGGCGACTCCCGACCTGAATGCCGATTACCCCGCCTATGTCGCGCGCGAAATGGGTCTCTCCCGCGTGCCTTTATTGTGCGCTACTGAAATTGACGTCCCCGGCGCAATGAAGCGGGTTATCCGCATCCTGATACACTGTGAAACTGAGATGAAACAAGACGAGGTCCGCCATCTCTACCTGCGTGAGACCGCTCGGCTCAGGCCTGACCTGGCTGGAGGAGAAGAATGATGATAGTCGTGCTCAAGAAGGGTTCGTCGGTCAAAGACATGGCCGGCGTGATCAAACATATCGAGGGCCTGGGCCTCAAGCCCCACATCTCCGAGGGCGACGAGAAGACAATTATCGGCGCGATCGGCGACGAGCGCACCATAGACCCGGAGAAGCTGCTCGGGCTGGAGGGAGTAGAGGCGGTCATTCCGATACTCAAACCGTACAAACTCGCCTCCAAGGAGTTTAAGCCGCAGTCGACGGTAATCAATTTCAACGGGACTAAGATCGGCAACGGCGAGGTGGTTGTAATGGCGGGGCCGTGTGCTGTCGAGAGCTATGATCAGGTGCTGGAGACCGCCGTCAGGGCCAAGCAGGCGGGCGCCAAAGTGCTTCGCGGGGGCGCTTTCAAACCGCGCACTTCACCGTACGCCTTTCAGGGCCTTGGGCGGGAGGGGCTGGAGATACTGGCGCGTGTGCGTGAGCAGGTAGGTCTGCCGATTGTGTCAGAGTGCCTGTCACAGGACGACGTGGCGTTGGTGTCCGAATATGTCGATATCATTCAGATCGGCGCCCGGAACATGCAGAATTTCTCCATGCTGGAGAAAGTGGGCAAGCAGTCGCGACCGGTGCTGCTCAAGCGCGGCATGATGTCGACAATCGAGGAGCTGCTTATGTCTGCTGAATATATCCTCGCCAACGGCAACTACAACGTCATCCTCTGCGAGCGCGGTATTCGCACGTTCGAGAAGCTGACCCGCAACACGTGTGACATCGCCGCGGTTCCCCTGCTCAAATCGCTGACCCACCTTCCGGTCATTGTCGACCCGTCGCACGCCACCGGTGACCGCAAGCTGATCGCCCCGGTCTCGCTGGCCGCGGTGGCCGCCGGAGCCGACGGCCTCATTATCGAGATTCATCCAAGCCCGGAAACCGCCCTGTGCGACGGCCACCAGTCGCTGTACCTCGACCAATTCGACGCCTTGATGGATCAGGTGCGGACGATCGGTCGGGCAATCGGCAAGGCGGTGTGATGGCGCTCGGCGATCTCAGGCTGGGGATCCTTGGTCTGGGGCAGATCGGTGGATCGATAGCCTCATGCTTGAGTTCCGGGGGCGCGTGCGGCAACATCGTAGGATTTGATCCGCGGACAGAATTGACGGCTGCAGCGCTGGAGAGGCGCGCGGTGAACGGCGTTGCCTCGTCCGAAGCTGAATTAATTGCTCTGAGCGATATCGTAGTAATCGCCGTGCCGGTTGTGGCTATCATGGCTATCCTGCAGAGACACCACGACGCGCTAAGGCCAAAAGTAGCTGTGACTGACACCGGTTCGGTCAAGCAGGACATAACGCAAATAGCCGAGAGCCTGGATTTGTGCGATTTCGTTGGCGGACACCCGCTCGCCGGAACGGAAAAGCGCGGTGTCGATTCGTGGAACGGGACGCTTTTCAAGGATGCGAACTACTTTCTTACACCAGGTGAGTCCGCCGACAGTCAAGCCTACGCCGTCGTAAACGAACTTACAGCGGCACTGGGAGCGAGGGCAATTAGAGTGAGCGCGCCATGGCATGATCAGGTAATCGCGGTGACCAGCAGCCTGCCGCATCTTCTCGCCTACTCGCTTTCTCACGTCTTCCAGCAACTACCCTCCATTGAAACTGACAAAAACGAACTTCGCTCGTCCAGTTATGATGGGGCTACCCGCGTTGCCGAGTCGGACCCCGAAATGGTATTCCAAATACTCTGGCAGAATCGGCGTTACCTGCGGCCGGCGCTCTCGGCCCTTATGGAGCAACTGGCGGCGTCCGGCGAAGCGCTGGACTCGGCAGATGAGGGGCGTCTGCGTAGATTCATCGGCAGGATTTGATTGTAGCTGCCGCGCTACATCGATTCCCCTGCGCCGTCACGCCCGCAACGATTCCACGATGCGCAGCCGTGATGCCCGCACGGCGGGCAGAAAGCCGCCGAGCAGACCCATGACGAGCGAAAATATCAGGGCCTGGATCAGGATCGATGATGACAAGCGGAAATTGAAGGCGAGTTCTGAAAACGTATCCCAGTTGGTAGTCGAAATCTGCAGGAAGTTCAGGAAATAAGCGGCCGCTACACCCACCAATCCACCGGTGAGTGATATAATCAACGCTTCGAACAAGAATACGGTCAGCACACTGAAGCGGCTGAATCCGAGCGCACGGAGGGTACCGATCTCCTTGGTGCGATTGGCGACCGCGGCGTACATCGTTATCATCGCACCCACAATCGCCCCGAGGCTGAATATGAAGCTGATCACCGTGCCGGCAACGTTGATGAAAGTGCTGATCGTGCGGGACTGGGAAGCGTAGTAGTCCTTCTCGCGCTTAACGTCCAGGGGCAGCCGCGGATCATTCTCGATCCTGGCCTTGAACGAATCGAACTGGCTTGTATCGGCCAAACGCAGCGTCAGCGAGGAATAGACAGGACGGCGAAATGCGTCGGAGGCCTGTATGATGTCGCACCAGATTTCCGATTCGTAGCCGGTGCCGCCGGCATCGAAGAGCCCCACTACCGTCCAATCGCGAGCGCCGAATCGCACCTTCTCGCCGATTCCGCAGCCCTGATAACGCTCCGACGCCGATCTGCCGGCAATGATCTCGGAGCCGGGGTCTTGCCACATCCGTCCCTCGATCAGTTTCACGTTGGGGCGCAGCGCCATGGACATATCATTCACCCCGCGCACAACGATGTTTGCCTCATCGCCGGTGGCCCGTTTGGGCAAACTTATCAGAACGTACACTTCGTTGGCCAGATAGGGATTGCCGTTCTCGTCGCGTGACATTTCCGGCGCGCTCTTTACGACCTGTGCCTGGTCAAAGTTGATGATGGATTGCACCTCGGTTTGCGACGCCCTGCGGATGACCGTCACGTTGGCCGGATGCCCGGTTGCAACCAGCGTCTCATGCAGGCCGTTTGACAGCATGAGCGAGCCGGCGAAGACAAATACCACGAGGCTGATGCCGAGGATGGTCAGCGTGGAAGTTATCTTCCGCTTCGCGATATTTCTTATGGCATAACTCGGAGGGATCATTGTCTTTCCTGTGTGACTACTCAATCCACCACACGCAGGCCGTCGACGATATTCACTCGCAGGGCGCGAGTAACCGGGAATATCGAGGCGGCAATGCCGATTACAAGCGCTGCCAGCACGGAGCCGAGATAGGTCGGCAGAGTAACCGCGAAGCCGGGGAAGAACTGGCTAAGGGCGATGCCGGCGCCGGTACCCACCAGATATAGCAGCACTGAACCAACCAAACCGCCCATCAGGGCTATGACAATCGACTCACCCAGGATAAGGCCGGTCAAATGGTAGCCACGGAACCCGAGCGTACGCATGAAGGCGTTTTCCGAAACCCGCTCGCGGGCGGTCATGGCCATCGTGTTGGCCAGCACGAGGAAGATCACGCCAATTATCAGGTAGGAGACAATCCGCAGCCCGATGATAATCGCCTCGCTCATCTGGATAAACGTCATGGCGAATTCTTTTTCCGTTTCAGTCTTGGTTTCGGCCCAGGAATTGTCATAGCGGGAATCGACCCTGGCGCCGATTTCGGCGGAGCGCGAGGGATCATCGATCCTGAGAATGTACCAGCCTATCTGGCCCGCTCGGCCAGGTGTCTCCTGCCTCATGCGCTCGTCGAGGTAGGTAAAGTGGAATATGAAAGCGGTCTCGTCGATATCAGGATTCTCACCATAGTAAACACCCCTGATTACAAACTGCCAGTCGCCGGGGTATATGGTTCCGATCAGGGATATGGGATCGCCGACCTTCCAGCCGAAACGATCTACCAGGCTCTGCCCGACAATCACGCCGCGGCGATCCTGCAGGAATTCCTGCATCTGGTCGGGCGGCACGACATATTCCGGGTACACGCGGAAGAACGACTCCGGCTCAACCGCGAACTGAGGGAAGAAGTTCTTCGGATCGACATAGATGCCGCCGAACCAGGTACCGTAGGTGATGTCCTTCACGCCGGGCACCTGTAAAATCTGCTCACGATAGGCGATAGGGAGAGTGAAGATAATCGAAACTGCGTGACGAGTGACCAATCGATCCGGAGCGGCGGCCCGGGCTCCGGCGTACCAGGCGTCGATAAACGTCCGTATCAGCCCGAACGCCATCACTGCCAGGGCGAGACCAAGCACGGTCAACACAGACCGGAGCTTGTGGCGTCCGGCATTTTTCCAGATCAGCTTGAGAACTTTCATTACTGAAGTTCCCCTTTGTCGAGATGCCGGATCACGGTGGCTTTTTCGGCGGCTCGCTGATCGTGAGTGACCATCACAATGGTCTTGCCGAACTCCTTGTTCAGGCGCGTGACCAGGGTCAAGATTTCTTCCGCCGAGGTTTTATCCAGATCACCGGTCGGCTCATCGGCCAGAAGCAGGGTGGGGTCCGAGACGATCGCCCGCGCAATCGCCACCCGCTGCTCCTGACCGCCCGAGAGCTGGCGGGGATAATGTTTCATTCTGTCGGATAGGCCGACAATCGATAGCGCCGTTTCCACATGTTCGCGCCGTGCTTTGCGCGAGAGACTGGTCAACAAGAGCGGAAGCTCCACATTTTCGAACGCCGTCAGGACGGGCAGCAGGTTGTAGAACTGAAAGATGAACCCGATATGGCGCGCTCGCCATTTGGCCAGAGCGCCCTCACTGAGGCGAGTGACATCCTCGCCCGCGACCGCGAGACTGCCGGCGGTCGGCTTGTCTATACCCGCGATCAGGTTGAGCAGGGTGGTTTTCCCCGACCCCGATGGCCCCATGAGGGTAACAAACTGCCCCTGCGGGATATCCAGGTTGATGTTGTGCAGAACCGGTATTTCAAGAGACCCACGGTAATACGACTTGAAAAGGCCCTGAATTTGGACAATAGGTGCGCTCATCGGTTCAATCCCAATTAGAGTTGCGGAACTTCTTCTATTTTGTCCCCATCCTTGAGTCCACCCGGGGGCGATAGGATCACTCGGTCTCCCGCAGAGAGGCCGCTGATAATCTCCCGCACATTACCGAGCTGCCGCCCGACAACAACGATCGCCTTTCGCGCGTACCCCTCCTGGGCACGAAACACGACTGCCTGTCCATCGCGCTGGGTTACTGCGTCGCTGCTTGCCACCAGTGCCGAAGTCGGCGGGGCCTCCGAGGAGTCACTTTTGACCAGCAGAAAATTGACCCTGGCCGACATTTCCGGCAGCACCCGGCTGTCGATTTTGTCAAACGACACTTTGGTCAGCACCGTGGCCCGGGTGCGATCGGCCGTGGGAATGATCTTCTTGACCCGGCCCTCGTACCTGACCTGCGGGTAGGCGTCAAGAACGATCTCGCACGGCTGTCCTACAATCACTTTCTGGATGTTCGACTCGGAGACATCAGCTTCCACCTCCAGCGAGGTCATGTCGGCCATGGTTACTACCGCCCCGCGCGACGATACCCCGGCGGCCAGCGGCGCCACCATCTCGCCGATATCCGCCTGCTTGGTAAGGATCGTACCCTTGAAGGGCGCGCGAATGATGCTGTTTTCATACGCGACTTCGGCCGCCCGCAAATTGGCCTTCATGGCGTCGACACCCGCCATCGCTTTGTGATATCCGGCCACCGCGTTTTCGAGCAGCTCATCCGAGGTTAACCCTTTGGCGCGAAGGTCACGCTGGCGATTGTAGTTGAGCTCGGCGGTGATGGAATCCGCCTGCGCCTGCTTCAGATTGGCGCGAGCCAGGTCGACCGCTGCAACCAAATCCTGATTGTCAAGCTCGGCCAGCACCTGACCGGACAAGACCGAATCACCCTCTTCAACATATATACGTTTGAGGAGTCCGGTGGCTTTGGCCGATACATCGGCTTTTACCTGCGCTACCACGTAGCCCGTGGCGACCAGCTCCACGGCGGCATCGGAGCCTGACAGAAATCTCACGACATCGGTTTTTACTTTTAGGGCAGGAGTGACTTCCTTGATCGCGATCCGATAGCCCAGATAGACAACTATCGGCAACAGGATCCAGAGCAGGTGCAGCCACCGTTTCCACCGTCCGGGAGGGCCGGATTGTCGGTTGCGATCTATCTTTAGAGCCGAAAGGTCACTGCTGCCGGCATTGAGTTGGTTCATTCACTAGCCCAGAGTACATCGATCATGATTATCTAATCCGCAAGTATACGCAGATACGGCTCAGAGGTGACATGTTTTTTTGTGGGCGATAAGGCGAGGGCCGCTCGTTCGGAACTACTTCAAAAACGCTGAAAACAGCTGCGTCAGTTCTTGCCCCCATTCGATCCAACTACGCGTGATCGAGTGGACTGAAGACCTGATGTAACATGCCGATGCGCTCCATCTTACACGGTCGCCAGATGATGGCTGGCATCACCGCGCAAGAGGCCGATCACAGTCTTCAGTCCGGTCTTGAGACTGTCGACAGAGGGCGGAACCACAAGGGACAACCGGACCGCACCGGTGGGCGACTTGCGATCCACCGCGAATGCCTCCGCCGGGGTCACCAGCACGCCGCGCACCTGGGCCTCCATCGCCAGTTTCAAACCGCTCCAGCCCTCGGGAAGCTCCAGCCAGACGTGGTAGCTGTTGGGATGTCCCCGGTGGTTGAATCCGGTGAGCATGGCCGCGGCCAATTCCTGTCGGGCGGCGGTTTCGGCGCGGCGCTCTGAAATGACCTGGTCGATTGTCCCATTCTCAAGCCAGTTGGTAAACAGTTCTGCCATCAGCGGCGGTGCGCCGAGGCAGGAGGCATTCAAGCTGTCAATTACACGCTGGTGGGCTTTCGACGGCGCTCGCACGAAGCCGACTCGCAGGCCGGCCGCCAGCGCTTTCGACGCCGATATCACCAGAAACGTTTGTTCCGGCAGCGCATCGGCCAGAGTGGACGGTGGGTCGACTAGCAGCGGACGGTTGATTTCATCCTCCACGACTATAAGCCCGTGGCGAGCCGCCACCGCGGCAATCTCGACCCGTCGTGCCTGCGGATATACGATGTTGGTCGGGTTGTTGAGCGACGGATTGCAATAGAGCAGTCTGACCGTCCGCTGGCGGCAGACCGTATCGAGCGCATCGGGCAGAATTCCCTGATCATCGTTGGGCACCGCCACCATCTGGAGATCGAGTTGTTCGGCCAGAGCCCTCACACCGGGGTACGTGTACCGCTCGGAGACAATTATGTCGCCCGGCCGGGTTTCCGCGGAGAATATCACCGCCAGTGCATGCTGGGCGCCGGTGGTCAGGAACACTGATTCAGGAGTCGCCTCAATTCCTATGCGGTTGAGCCAGGCGGCTCCGGCCTGGCGGTGCCGCATCAGGCCGGCCGCGGGAGGATAGTGCAGCAACTCGGCCACTCGCGGACCTCGCGCGATCATTTTCAGAGCGGAGCTAAGGTCAGGATCAAGGGCGTACGACGGATGATTCTTGCTCAGGTCGATACCGTGCGGCGACGCGCTCGAAATGGCAGTCAGCACCGCCCGGCTGCTCATCGGCGGCCCGACAAACGTTCCGCGACGCCCCTCGCTTCGTATCAGGCCCCGCCTTTCGGCCTCAGCATAGGCGCGGGTGACGGTCCCGAGGGCTACCCCGAGCCGGTCGGCGAGCTCCCTCTGGGTGGGGAGCCTCACACCAAGCTTGAGATTGCCCCTATCGACATCCTCGGCTATCGCTTTAGCGATCGACAGGTACAGAAGTTCGTCGTGAGACGCAAGCGCAGGTGCCCAGTTTGTATTCATGACAATTTATCCGTTATAGGCCATATTGTTACGTAAAACTACGAATCTCAGTTTCAGTTGTTACCGGTGTCTGTCACGTTTATTGTCACAGTGATAACAAAATTGTAACATCTATGCAATAGATAATGTAATATGAGTGTAGAGTCAACACAAAAAAGCAATGACTCGAAAGGAAACCGAGACCAGATATGGCTGATATTAGATTCTCGACCATGAGTACCCGCCTTAGGCGGAGCGAAATCCGCGAACTTCTGAAGCTCACCCGTCTTCCCGGAGCCATCTCTTTTGCCGGTGGTCTGCCCGACCCTTCGATCTTCCCTTTGGCGGCTGTGGAAGATGCTGCTTCGAGGGTGTTGCGAGAGCGGGGCAATCTCGCGCTACAATACAGTCCCACCGAGGGGGAGCCGTTTCTCAAAAAGCAGCTGGCCGCTTTCATGGCCCGGCAAGGCGATCCTGCCGCGCCGCAAGATATGCTTGTCGTGGCTTCGTCCCAGCAGGGTCTGGATTTGCTGGCGAAGGTATTCATTGACCAGGGCGATCCCATAATCATCGAGCGGCCCAGCTACGTGGGCACGATTCAGGCCTTCCGCGCGTTCGGGGCAGAGTTCCACGGAGTCGAGATGGACGATGAGGGTGTCATTCCGGAAGAGTTGGAAAGCACGGTCGAGCGACTAATCGCACAGGGCCGCCGCCCGAAATTCATTTACCTGATCCCTGACTTCCAGAATCCCTCCGGAAGAAACCTGTCATTGGAGCGTCGCCACCGCGTACTGCAGATCGCCGCGAAGTACGATCTGCCGCTGATCGAAGACAGTCCGTACCGCGAACTGCGCTACCGCGGAGAGCTGCTGCCGTCGGTCGATTGCTGTCGCGAACGGATGGTGCCTCCCGCCCTGCGATCTATCGAATCGGGTACTGCGTCAGCACCAGTCATGTTCACAAAAAATAACTTGACAAAATTGATCGTCTTAGTGCATTATTAGATCGACATCTCGATACGCATCACGCTATTTATTACAACTCTCTTTTACGGCACGTTTGACGCTTATGAACATTCCGCCCTTGCGCGCGTGCACCTTGGTTCCTGCTTCTGGATTTACATCAGCATCTTCTGGCAGACGCATAAGGGTCGTCTGTGGCGACGCCTTGTTCGGCTATCGCCTCAGTTCGCTCTTGAGGGTCACTATCACTCCGTGACGACAACGGGCAACCGCACACTGTTCGGTTGCCGCTTAGATATAGCATCACACACCGATTCTGCACAGGAGATGGTTATGCGCCAGCCGTTAGCTCTCTCGATTCTATTCGTCACACTTACAGTCGCTCTGTTCGCCCCGGCATCCGCCAGCGATCCCGATGACATCTACTGGGCGAGCGGGTTTGGCTTGGCCGGCATATCGTACCCCTACACGGGTATGACTATTTATGACAACAAGCTTGTCATCGGATGCTCGGCACGGGCTATCGCCGGGGAGGCGTTCACGCATGGTCTCGCTGTGTGGGATGGCAGCGAATGGTCGAGCTTCGGTTCCGGCCTGGACGTTGAGTCAGACTGGGTTTACGCAGTTGTGGAATTTAACGGCGACCTGATAGTGGGAGGCCAATTCTCCTCCGTAGCGGGTATGCCGGCCAATAACATCGCGGCCTGGAACGGGTCGTCCTGGTCGACTTTGGGAACGGGTGTGGTGGGTGGCGGGGTATTTGCGCTCGCGGTATTCGATTCGAAGTTAATTGTTGGAGGTGACTTCACTGGGGTGGATGGCTCACCTGTAAAGTACATCGCATCGTGGGATGGGACGTCATGGTCTCCCCTTGGAACCGACGCCGATAATATTGTCACGTCCCTTGCAGTTTATAATTCAACTTTGGTCGCAGGCGGACGGTTCACAACGATAGGCGGTGTCAGCGCAAACCAGATAGCGTCGTGGGACGGTGTGTCCTGGTCGCCCCTGGGGTCTGGAATTTCGGGCTCACAAGTGAATGCTTTGCGTGTTTACAACAGCCAGTTGATTGTTGCCGGTTCCATCTCCACGGCGGGCGGATCGCCTGTTAACAATATCGCAGCCTGGAATGGATCAACCTGGTCGGCGCTGGGCTCAGGGGTGAACGCGTTAGTCTGGGATCTGACAGAGTACAACGGTCGGCTGATAGTGGTTGGAATTTTCACGACCGCTGGTGGAAACACTGTCAGTTTTGTCGCGGCCTGGAATGGAGCAACGTGGTCGGACCTCGACGGTGGCGTGGACAACGGCGTTATGTCCGCCGGCGTCTACAATGGCCGCTTGTATGTGGCGGGTGGTTTCGGAGTGGCAGGTAACCCGGGCGGAGTACGTGCCGCAGGCGTCGCGGCATGGGATGACGTATCGTGGGACATTGTGGGTATGGGGCTTAGTGGGCGATGGGACCGTATTAATGCATTGACTGTTTACAATGGCAACCTGATTGCAGGCGGTGTGATTGGCAGCGCAGATGGCCAAAATGTGAACAACATCGCACAGTGGGATGGATCTTCATGGTCTCCTTTAGGTTCGGGGATGGACGGGGGCGTTGGCGCCCTGGCTCTTTTCAATGGGAATCTGATTGCCGCAGGCTGGTTTACCACCGCAGGGGGCACTCCCTGCACCCGCATTGCTGCCTGGAATGGGTCTTCATGGTCACCCTTAGGGTCGGGATTGAATGAAGAAGTTAAGGCTTTGACGGTCTACGACGGTAAACTAATAGCTGGTGGCTGGTTCACAATCGCCGACGGAGATAGTGCCAGATTCATCGCTGAATGGGACGGCTCTACCTGGCACAATCTGGGCGCAGGTATGAACTGGGTGGTCAACGCACTCACCGTCCACAATGGCTTGTTAATCGCCGGTGGTGATTTCACAACTGCTGGTGGGATTCCAATCTCCCGCGTAGCTGCCTGGGACGGCTCATCCTGGTCAGCCCTGGGGCCCGGCAGGGGTTTAGCGGTCTATTCACTTACTACTTACGATGGCAAACTCATCGCGGGGACGGTGGGCATTGTCTCGTGGGACGGCTCCACCTGGACAACGCTCACCTCCGGAACTGATCCAGCCTCAGCCCTTGTTCTCGATGTATATTCCGGAAAGCTGATCGCGGGTGGCCATTATACCGACTTTGCGGGCCACGAGTATGACGGGATCGCCGCCTGGGATGGCAGCACCTGGACGCCGCTCGGGTCGGGAATATCCTATTATGGGGCAACTGTGTACGCGCTCGCCACATACGCTGGGCGTCTTTGTGCGGGGGGAAACTTCGGAACAGCAGGAGACAAGGTCTCGGTGGACATTGCCATGTGGACCAAGAGCGCGGACGCCGACGGGGACGGCATCGCTGATGGCGATGACAACTGTCCATCGGTGTCTAATCTGGATCAGGCAGACGCCGATGGTGATGGACGAGGCGATGCCTGCGATAACTGCATCTGGGCGGCCAACCCCGGGCAGGAGGACGCCGACCAGGACGGAGTCGGCGACGTCTGTTCTTTCTCGGAGTCGACACCACCAGGTAATGACGTCAATGTGCAACTGGGCACTGACGTAAGCGTGACGTTTGACGGGGTTGACGAGGGAGGCAGTACAGCCATGACCATGACCCCGACCGCTACCGGTCCCGGCGGCTTTCAGGTGGTACCTTCCGACGCGCCGATTACCTACAACATTTCTACCGACGCCGCATACTCCGGCCTGATTCAGGTGTGCATCGACTATGACGACGCGGGTATGTCAGCCGAGGAAGAGCAGGCGCTGACCATGCAGCATTACACCGGGTCGGGCTGGGAGGATATTACTGTAGTGGGATATCCGGATGTTCTGAACAACGTCATCTGCGGAGAGACGTCGTCGCTCTCGCCGTTCGTGTTGGCCTTCCCGATCGGCTGCTGTGTGGCCCGGGTCGGCGACGCCAACGGGAGCGGCGAGGACGAGCCGACGATCGGCGACGTTACCACGATGATCGACGCCAAGTTTATCACCGGATCGTGTGTCGGTATCCTCAACTGCATGACGGAGGCCGACATCAATCAGTCGGGCGGTCCTGGCGCTGTCTGTGATGACGTTACGATTGGCGATATCACGGTCCTGATCGACTATCTCTTTATTACCGGACAGACCCTCGGTCTGCCGGACTGCTTGTAGCATGCTGTTTCCTTTCGGGCCCCGGCCGGGCGCCTCACCCCGGCCGGGGTAGTATTGGATACCTGCTCACCCCGCGGCCTTAGAATTCAATCACGCCACTGCGGCCAGTATCTCCTGCGCTGGTGGTTTCTTTGACGTTGAGCGGATTAGGACAGGAGCCGAGCTTGATATCGACAAAGACATCCTTGGGTGGCAGGGCAGTAAGGTTTAGTAGAATCGATATCGTACTCGTAGTGTAATTTGCGATTGCCAGGTCAATATCACCGTCGCCGTCCAGTTCGGACGCAAACAGATGGTACGGCCAAACGCCCGCGCCAAAGTGTTACGCCAACTGAAACGTACCGTCTCCACCCTGGTGGCCCACCCGCTTGCGGGTGGGAAGTATGTCGCCCTTGCGTGAGGAACTGCTTTCTGCCGGCAGATGAGGATCCCGCGCTTCTGCGCGAGGCCGGGCACTGCTTAGTGCGTAGTGGACGTCCTCATCCACCACGTTCGACACGCTGCACGAAACCCTGGTGCCCTACCCCCCGTTTTCCGGCTCTTTCGACCCCTCAATGCGCCCTTTCTGATGCCGGTACAGGTCGCGAAGGACCGGCACCGCCAGTACCGCAGCCGCAAGTGTAAACGCCACAAGCAAGACAACTATGATAAGAAGCCAGGGACTCATCAGGAACCGTCCTTTCGATTCGGTTAGGAGTCCATAACCTGCGCCATCGTTCGTTCTACTGACTCAGTTACTGCGAGGTCAGGCCGCTGCGTCCGCGCCACTCGCTGCGGGGTTTTGTCGGCCCAGGCGGCCTCAAAGTAATGTTGAAACTTGACTACTACGGTCTAAGTGGTTTTCTTATAAAGTAACGCGATCTGGTTTTTAGGCAAGACAAAACAATGTTCCGGCACAAGTTTCCCGCTCAACTTGTCCCTTTGGCGGTGCTTTTCGTACTGGCGATGACAGCGTTGCTGGTCGCCAGGGCCTTTCTCGTTCCGGAGACCTTCGGGGATTACGGCCCATACCGGGCCAATTCAGTTGACGAGATCGCCGCCCAACCGATTGTGTATGCTGGCGCGAAAGCGTGCGAGGACTGCCACGATGATATCGTCGCGCTCAAGTCTGACTCGCACCACCAGGGGGTAGCCTGCGAAGCCTGCCACGGTCCGGCTGCGGGGCATGTCGACGCGCCGGACGAGGTATCACCGCAGATCCCGCGCGGGCGCGGATACTGTCCCTTGTGTCATGGTTATAACCCGTCGCGCCCATCCGGCTTCCCGCAGATTCTCTCCGACCGCCATAATCCGGGCCGTCCCTGCATCGCCTGCCACGATCCACACGCACCGACTCTGCCGCGCACGCCGGAGGAGTGCGACGCTTGCCATCGGGAGATCGCCAACGACAAGATGGTCTCGCCGCACACCATGCTGGCGTGTACGCAGTGTCATTCTGTACCCAACGAGCACCTGTTATCGCCGCGGTCGGCCCGGGCGCTCAAACCGACCGACCCCGGCACCTGCGCCCCGTGCCACAGCGAGAGCGGGACGGCCAAGTTCGAGGCACCCACAATCAATTTTGAGTCTCACGGGGAGCGGTATTTATGCTGGGATTGCCACTACCCGCACCATCCGGAGGCCAATTAATGACAAACTCGCGGCCGGAATCACGGTCGCCGGGCATGGCCCGCAGGACGTTTCTGCAAAACCTCTCGGCCAAGTTACCGGGCCTAATCGCCTTTTTCGCTCTGGCTAAACCGGGTAAAGCCGGCGCCGACGAGCCGGGCGGGTACGACCCTGAGCAGCATAACTACGCGATGGGTATCGACATCCACAAGTGTATCGGGTGCGGGCGGTGTGCCGACGCCTGCAAGTCGGAGAATAATGTCCCACGCGACGAGCACTTCTTTCGGAGTTGGGTCGAACGGTATGTAGTCACTACCGATCGAGAGGCCCACGTGGACAGCCCCAATGGCGGAATCGACGGCTTCCCGGCGTTGCCTGATGACACTGATATCCTTCGGTCGTTCTTTGTGCCGAAACTCTGCAACCACTGCGTGAAGGCACCTTGTGTCCAGGTCTGTCCCGTAGGGGCGACGTTTCTAAGCCGCGACGGAGTCGTGTTGGTTGACGAGAGCTACTGTGTGGGGTGTCGCTACTGTATCCAGGCGTGTCCGTATGGGGCACGCTACCTGCATCCGGAGAAGCAAGTCGCGGACAAGTGCACGTTTTGTTACCACCGCCTTCGCGAGGGCCTGTTACCGGCCTGTGTGGAGGTCTGTCCCACCCAGGCGCGGGTTTTTGGCGAGATCGGCCACAAGAGCTCGCCGCTCCACCGGTTCCTCCGGTTCAATGAGATTACCCAGCTCAAGCCTTATCTCAACACGGAGCCGAAAGTGTATTACGCCGGCGCCGACGGAGAGGTGATCTGACCATGACCCCGATCCTGCCGTTGCTGCTGCTGACTATCCCCGGGGCCGAGGGGTATATCTACCCGAATGAGTACGAACTTCACTGGTCGATTCATATCGTGCTCTATCCGTATTTGACCGGTCTGGTGGCAGGCGCGTTTATCCTGGCGTCGCTGGAAAAAGTTTTCAACGTTAAGGTCCTGCAGCCGATCTATCGTCTGGCCCTGATCACGTCGCTCGCCTTCCTGATTGCCGCGCCCCTGCCGCTGATGGCGCACCTGGGGCACCCCGAGCGCTCGCCTGAGATGTTTTTGACTCCGCACACGTCGTCAGCGATGGCCATGTTCGGTTTTGTCTATGCATGGTATCTGATGGTAGTGTTGCTTCTCGAGATCTGGTTTGACTACCGCAAGGATATCGTGATCTGGTCACGCGATAAAAAGGGGCTAATCAAGTATGTATATAAGGTTCTCACGCTCGGCGTGACCGACATCTCTGAAAGGGCGATTGCCTTCGACCAGAAGGCATGCAAGTTCATCACTGTCTTGGGCATTCCATCGGCCTTTCTCTTGCACGGGTATGTAGGCTTTATCTTCGGGTCGGTAAAAGCCAACCCCTGGTGGAGCTCGGTGCTCATGCCGATCGTGTTTCTCTTCTCGGCGATTGTCTCCGGTATTGCGCTGGTTTTGCTGGTCTATGTCATTACCTCGCTGGTGCGGTGGCGGCGCATCAGTATGCCCTGCCTGAATAAGCTGGCCGAGCTCTTGTTGTACGCGATGATTATTGACCTGTCGCTGGAGATGCTCGATTTCATACACCGGCTATATGAGTCGGAGGAATCAATCGAAATCTTGTCAAAGATGATCAGCAGCCGGCTGTTCATCAGTTTGATTGTAACGCAGCTTCTGATCGGATCGGCGCTGCCGGTTCTTACTCTGATTTTTGCGCGGTTTGGCCGGCTGCCGGACGAGATGCGGCGGATGTTCTACTTTATTGCGGCTATTCTGGTTCAGGTAGGCATCTTCGCCACACGCTGGAATGTGGTAATCGGCGGGCAGTTGTTCTCAAAATCGCTTCGCGGACTCACTACCTATAAGCTGGAGTTCTTTGGAATCGAGGGTCTACTTGCCGCAGTAATCCTGCTTCTGCTGCCGGTGCTATTCTTGTGGATACTTGCCAAACTTCTGCCGCCGTGGGTCCCGGAGGATCAACCCCACGACACCGGCCACCGAACGCGCGAAGTTGATCTGCCGCCCGGGTCCCTGCCATCCTCGGGAACAGTCTGATCCAATTCAAATGGGGTGGGGTGCCGGGCGGTCTATAGTAAGGACCCCGGCCCGTTTACGCTCAGATTGCTGATCGCTCCGAGCCGACGAATAAGCTGTTGCCGCATAAATACTTAATCAGCCCCCCGGCATTGGATCAGGGATCGGCGCGAAATCCAATGTTGAATCGACGATCCGTTCATGTCGCCGAAAAGCAGGTCCTTCCCCGGACTCGCTTTGGGGTGCGGACATCCACTTTAGTCCCAATTGGCCGATACAATATACAATAGACCTCGAGAGAAGATAAGGGAAGCGATCTTGGAGGTATCATGTCGGGCGAGCGAAGAAAGAACGAGCGCCATAGTTCAAGGAAGTATCTGAAAGTCCACGATCATTCTACGAGAGAACTCCTTGGGCGACTTGTAAACCTGTCATCCGACGGGGCCATGCTGATTACGCCGGGGCCTGTCAAGGTGTCCGGCACTCGTCGTTGCGCAGTCCAGTTGGTGGACCAGATAATGGGACGCGACGAAATCATCTTCGATGCCGAGTGTCGCTGGTGCAGGAAGAACGTCAAGGAGGATAGATGGGAATCGGGGTACCGGTTAACAGTTACTGGAATCGACGCGGTTCTTATCTCGTACCTGATTCTCGGTCTAAAGTTAAGGTTCTGGGGCGAAGAGGACCTCCCCGATGCCAAGACAGTGGAAAAAAGGAACCGGAGGAAATCAGATAGATACGAACTCGATCGTCCCCTGCCGGTCTTCGAACGGAACAGTTATCGCCAGATCGGCGAACTGGCCGATTTCAGCCTCAGCGGAATTCGAATCATTACCCCTAAGCCGGTCGATAAAGATACGGTGCTCCATTGCCGCGTGAAATTGCCGGAGCAGGTGTTTCAGCGAGAGTACCTTGTACTTGACGTCAGGTGCATGTGGTGCCGCCAAGGGGAGAGCGGCCTTGGTTATGAATCCGGGTACAGTATAGTGAACATTTCCAGACAGGATGCTTCGATCATTCTTCATCTTCTGGTACATAAAGGAAAGAAGCAACTCGACAGACCGAGAATGCAGGTTGTCGGATAAGGTCCTCTCCGCGTCACGGCTCACTCCGGCTTTTTCTCCAGCACCCCCGCATCCCGCATGAGATGCTTCAAAACCAGGATCTGTCCGAAATGCCCGGCGAGGTGCTCGAGTACGTGGTAGAGCGTCCAGGCAGGCGTTACCGACATGTCCCTCAATCGGTAGCCGGTGTCGAGGTCAGCATCGCGCCAGGTCCGGAGCGTGGCGTGTGTCGACGCGCGAGTTTTATCGAGCATCGCCAGGTAATCGGAGAGGCTCTTGCCGGATAGCGTAGCCGGGTGGCACCCGTCGGCGGCCAGCGGCAGGCCGTCGTCATCCATGCGGATGCCAATAGTTTCAAGGATCAGGTTATCGCCGTCGGGTGTGAGCGGCATCTGGGCGGGGGCGACGTTTATCCAGTAGACCTCCGCCACCGCCAAATGGGCCAGGAGCATCCCGATAGTGTTCACTCCCGGGTGCGGCTGCCACTCAAGGTGTCTTGTGTCTAGTTCGGCGACCGAGTCTTCCAGCCGTCGCAACTGGTCGTCGAGCTGCGCGGCGAAGTATGCCAAAACCCGCTGGGACGAGGAATCATACCCCTCGGGGCTTGCCAGTTTACGTTCTTTCAATCAGGGCTCCTTTGAAGCTGAGTTTGTGTCGACTGCCGCCGCCCAATATAATTCGACTGCGCCCGCGGGCCAAGCGCCATGACAGATCCGAGAGCGGTTAGGGATGCCGGCTCTCCGGGCGGCGGTTGCAGAGGGGAGTGATCAAATTATGTTTGCTCGGATGGCGGAACGCGGTATCGTGGAGCCCTGACGCGAGCCGTTCGGGCCTGCTCTTCGAGGTTCACACTCCGCGGGAACCATTCCCGAGCAGACCGGTTGAGACAGTTGATTTTGGAAAACAGCCATGTCCGCAACAGTAGCTGAATACCTGAAACTGACCAAACCGACCATCATGCTGCTGGTCATCTTCACGGGTGCGACTGCGCTCGTGGTCGAGGGCAGCATGCTGGCTCAGCCGTGGCGTTTCCTACTCTTCATGGTGGCTTTGTTTCTGACCGGCGGATGTGCCAACTCGCTCAATCAGTATTTCGAGCGCGATCTGGATGCGTTGATGAGCCGCACCGCCGGACGGCGGCCGCTGCCCCAACGCCGGCTCTCACCCGGCAGCGCCCTGACCTTCTCGGTCGCTATTGGCATTGCGGGGTTAGTGATCCTCGCCCTTTTCTTCAATTGGCTGGCGGCGCTGCTGGCGCTGGCGACCATTCTGTTTTACGGACTGTTTTATACTCTGGTACTTAAGCCGACCACGGCGCAGAATATTGTTATCGGCGGCGCGGCCGGCGCCATGGCTCCGGTAGGAGCATGGGCAGCGGCAACCGGGACAACCGGCTGGCTCCCCTGGCTCATGTTCGGGATCATATTCTTTTGGACCCCGCCCCACTTCTGGGCGCTCGCAATCGCCTACAAGGACGATTACCGCCTCACCGGCTTACCGATGATGCCTCTTGTGCGGGGTGAGCGCTCTACGCTCAGGCAAATGCTGGTGTACGCCGTCATGCTGGTGGTGACATCGCTGCTGCCCGGGCTATTCGGGGCGGGCTGGGTCTATCTGGCGTTTGCGGCGACTCTCGGCCTGGTCTTTCTGTGGCGGAGCGTAGGCGCGCTGAGAAGCGGCTCCATGGAGAGGGTTCGTGGGCTGTTCCGGTTTTCGATCTTGTACCTTTTTGGGCTATTTTTGGCGCTCCTGATAGATTCCCGGATCGCCAACTGGTTTTGAGTCGACAGCCGATTTCGTCTGACTCGGTATGACAGCAACAGGAAAATGTTGACAGCGGCGGTCGATTCTCTATTTTGGGTGCCGATTTCGACAACCAGGCGGCAGGTGACAGGAATTTGGTTTGGTTCTTTTCCGCTAATCCCTGTTTGGCGTAGGGACTGGGTTATTACAGCGACAGAGATTTGACCTTTGGCACAGATATTCCCTAAATGGACCAACTACGTGCCGACCGTTGCTGCGGTAGGCGGGGTGCTGGGTTTGATAGGCGCCGTCTGGTTTGTCTGGTACTATTTCTCTCCTGAGTACACGGATGTGGGGTATCGACCCAAACAGCCGGTCGAGTACTCCCATAAGATTCATGCCGGTGATCTGGGCATCGATTGTCGTTATTGTCATACCAGCGTGGAAAAGCAGGCGCGCGCCAATGTGCCGCCCACCCGCACCTGCATGAACTGCCACACTCTGGTCAAGACAGAGAGTGATAAACTGGAGTTGATCCGCAGCAGCTTTACCTCCGGCTTGCCGGTGAAGTGGGTCCGCGTGCACAACCTGCCCGATTTTGCCTACTTCAATCACTCGGCTCATGTCAATGCCGGGGTGGGCTGTGTCAGTTGCCATGGCGATGTAACCGAGATGGCGGAAATCACTCTGGCAAAGCCGCTCAGCATGAGCTGGTGTCTCGACTGCCATCGGAACCCGGACCCCAATCTTCGGCCGGTCAGCGAGGTAACGAATATGAAATGGGAACAGCTCGCCGGGCACGCCGAGTGGGTGGCCGAGTGGGAGCTGGAGAAGAACATCAAGCCCCCGACCGATTGTTCGGCGTGCCACAGATAGAAGATTGAGATGGAATCGAAGGGCAAAGATTACTGGCGTTCACTTGACCAGTTGGCTCAGACCGACGAGTTCAAGGAGTTCCTCTACCGGGAATTCCCGAGGGGCACGGTTGAACTGGCCGACAACGCCTGGACCCGTCGGTCGTTTCTGACCACCATGGGGGCATCACTGGCGCTGGCCGGCTTGACCTCGTGCCGTCGGCCGGTGGAGAAGATCGTTCCGTATGTCACGCGCCCCGAGCAGATCGATCCGGGTGTTCCCAACTACTACGCTACGACTATGCCTTTCGGTCTGTCAGCAATTGGCGTGGTGGTTACTACCTATGAGGGCCGCCCGACGTTCATTCAGGGCAACGAGTTGCATCCGTCATCGCGCGGAGCGGTCAACCCGATAGTCCAGGCATCCATACTCGATTTGTATGATCCAGATCGCTCCAAGTCGGTCCTGCGAGACGGGAGCCCCGCGTCCTGGGCAGATTTTGTCGCCTGGTGGAAAGAGCAGCACGCGAGATTTCTGCAGGGCGGCGGGGAAGGGCTGGCGGTGCTTTCCGAGACTTTTAGCTCGCCGACTCTGGCCCGGCTCAAGCGCCAGTTCCATGAGACATTTCCCAAAGCGAAGTGGGTGGCCTGGGAGCCGATCTCTGACGAGAACATCTACAAAGGGATCGAGCTGGCCACCGGCCAAGTGCTTCAGCCAGTGTATGACTTCGCCAATGCAAAAGTGGTCCTCGCTCTCGATTGCGATTTTCTGGGTACCGAGAGTGATGCGATAGCGAATACGGCCGGATTCTCCGAGGCGCGAGGGGTCTTCTCGCAACAGGACGAGATGAATCGCCTCTATGCGGTCGAACCGAGTCTGACTATTACCGGCATGATGGCTGACCACCGGGTGAGGAGCTCCGGTGGGGACGTGGTTCGTTTTCTGGCGGCACTCGCGGCCGAGGTGAACAGGCGTGGGACCAGCGCCGGTTTCATCCCAGAAACAGCAGACCACTCGTTCGATGCCATACTGCTTCGAGTTTTAGCCGACGATCTGCTGGCCAATCGTGGCCGGTCTCTCGTGATCGCTGGTCGCCGCCAGCCGCCTGCTGTCCACCATATTGTGATGGCGCTGAATCAGGCGCTGGGAAATATCGGCACTACGGTGGCGTTCCATCCATCCCCCGACATGGTGATCGCTGACACCGCAGGACTTGGTGCACTGGTCGCTGATATGAACATCGGTAAGGTGCAGGCACTCGTCATGCTTGGCGGCAACCCGGTATATCATGCGCCGCGCACCCTCGAGTTCGAAGCGGCGCTGTCGAAAGTCCCGGCACGTGTTCACCTGGCGACCCACGTGGATGAAACGTCGACCAACGTCTCCTGGCACCTGCCTCGCGCGAATTACTTGGAAAGTTGGGGAGATGCCCGCGCTGCCGACGGCACTGTCAGCGTGGTGCAGCCGACTATACGCCCTCTCCACGGCGCTCACGGAGATATCGAGTTTGCCGGCCTGCTCGTGACCGCGGAAGAGAAGTCGGCTCATGAACTGGTACGCGAAGTCTGGCGGCAGCGTTTTCTAAGCGGAGATTTCGAGGCCAACTGGCGACGGGTACTTCACGACGGAGTGTTTCATCCGAAAGATGCCGGGCCGGTGCGGCCGAGTGTGAGCCCGGTACAGTTGTCTTTAGAAACGTCGCATTCGGATGATATGGAGGTCTCCTTCAACTGTGGAGCCGTATTCGACGGCCGCTGTGCCAACAACGCCTGGTTGCAGGAGCTGCCTGATCCCGCCACCAAGCTGACGTGGGGCAACGCCGCGCTAATCAGTCCCAAACTGGCCGATGCTCTCGGTTTGAAGAGCGAAGACATGGTCGAACTCGATATGGGCGGTCGTTCGATTGAAATCCCCGCCTGGATTTCTCCGGGTCAGGTGGATAATTCGATCTCTGTCGCTCTAGGGTACGGGCGCACCGCGGCTGGACAAGTGGGCGACGGTGTCGGTGTAGATGTCAGCCCGCTTCGAACTTCAGAGAACATGTGGTTCGAGTCAGGTGTGAAAGTACGTAAGACCGGCCGGACAATCAAAATGGCCTGTACGCAGGATCATGGCAGCATGGAGGGTCGGCCGATCGTGCGCGAGAACACCCTGGCCGGTTACAAAGAAAGCGGGGAGTTCTACCCGAAAGAAATCGAACACCCGTCGCTGGCTTCAATGTGGAACGAGCACAAGTACGACGAGGGCTACCAGTGGGGGATGTCAATCGATCTGAACGCCTGTACGGGTTGCAACGCCTGTGTGATTGCCTGCCAGTCGGAAAACAACATACCAGTAGTGGGCAGGGAGCAAGTGGCCCGGGCGCGCGAAATGCATTGGATGCGAATCGATCGCTACTATGCGGGCGATATCAACGACCCTGAGGTTGCCGTCCAGCCGATGAACTGCCAGCACTGCGAGATGGCCCCCTGTGAGCAGGTCTGCCCGGTAGCGGCGACCAACCATGACACAGAGGGCCTTAATGTCATGGTGTACAACCGGTGTATAGGGACGCGTTACTGCTCCAACAACTGCCCGTACAAAGTGCGCCGGTTTAACTTCTTCAATTACACAAAAGACCTGCCGGAGGTGGTGCAGATGGCCCAGAACCCGGAAGTGACCGTGCGCTTCCGTGGAGTGATGGAGAAGTGTACGTATTGCATACAACGGATCAGTGTCGCCAAATCAAATGCCAAGAACCAGGGCCGCCCGGTGGCCGACGGCGAAATCAGGACCGCCTGTCAGTCGGCCTGTCCGGCCAGGGCGATTGTATTCGGCAACATCGCCGATCCCGACAGTGAAGTTTCGAGGCTCAAGAAGAATAATCGCAAGTACCGAGTCCTGGAAGAGTTGAACGTACGGCCCAGAACGACCTACCTGGCCAAGCTGCGCAATCCGCATCCTTCGCTGGCGAGCAGGCGCGAACCGACCGACGAGCATGGTCACGGATGAGCTTTAGACGATGAGTGTGGTAGAGAAGACAGGATTGCCCCCGGGCGCCGAGGCGCCGCTGGTCACGGGCGGACATACGTTCGCCTCGATCAGCAACAAAATCAGCGAGATTGTCGAGCGCAAGACCTCGATGGTCTGGCTGCTGTCATTCGGCGCGGCCTTCTCTTTTGTCCTGCTGCTCATTGGCTCGATCGGTTACCTGTTCTGGGAAGGTACTGGTATCTGGGGCCTGAATGTCCCGGTCGGATGGGGTTACGATATCGTGAACTTCGTCTTCTGGGTCGGTATTGGACATGCGGGTACGCTCATCTCGGCGGTGCTCTTCCTGTTCCGTCAGAGGTGGCGGACATCGATCAACAGGTTTTCAGAGTCGATGACGCTGTTTGCGGTTATCTGCGCGCTGATGTTTCCGGCTATACATGTCGGCCGAGTGTGGGTGATCTACTGGGTTTTCCCGCTGCCCAACCAGATGGGCATGTGGCCGAACTTCCGGTCGCCGCTGCTGTGGGACGTTTTTGCGGTGTCGATCTATTTCACCTGCTCGTTCTTGTTCTGGTATGTCGGACTGATTCCTGATCTGGCCACGCTGCGCGACCGTGCGGTTACCCGGGTCCGCAAGTTCGTATTCGGCCTGCTCAGTTTCGGCTGGCGGGGCGGAAACCGCCAATGGAAGAACTACGAGCTCGCCTACCTGATCCTGGCGGGCATATCGACCCCGCTCGTTCTGTCCGTGCACTCGGTAGTTTCTACCGACTTTGCCACGTCAGTTATTCCCGGCTGGCACACCACGATTTTCCCGCCCTACTTTGTGGCGGGCGCGATCTTCTCCGGATTCGCGATGGTCATGTCGCTGGCGGTGGTCGCAAGAAAACTGCTCAACCTGCATGACTTCATCACGGTGGATCACCTCGAGAAGATGAACAAGATCATGCTGGTCACCGGCATGATGGTAGGCTACGCCTACGCCTGCGAGTTCTTCATCGCCTGGTACTCGGGGAGCATCTACGAGTCGTTCGCGTTCATAAACCGGGCCTTCGGTCCGTACGCCTGGGCATACTGGATTATGGTCACCTGCAACGTGCTCGTGCCGCAGCTCTTCTGGGTGAGGAAATGGCGGCGCACCGTGGCCGTGATGTTTGTAGCATCAATCCTCATCAACATCGGCATGTGGTTCGAGCGCTTCGTGATCGTCATGTCGCTGGCGCGTGACTACCTGCCGTCGAGCTGGGACTACTACAAACCGACTATCTGGGACGTAGCCACGCTGGTCGGTTCGTTCGGACTGTTCTTCACGTTATTTCTGCTGTTCGCCCGTTTCGTGCCGATGATCGCCATGTCCGAGGTCAAGGCCGTGCTTCCTCAGGCCGACCCGCACCACGGAGGGACACATTGATGGCGACGACTACGCAGAAGAGAGTCTACTCGGTGCTGGCCGAATTCGCCACGTCCGGTGAACTCCTCAAGGCCGCCGAGAAAGTGCGCGACGCCGGCTACAGGAAGTTTGATTGCCATTCGCCTTTTCCGATTCATGGCATGGATGCCGCTATGGGGCTGCCAAGGTCGAAAGTCGGTTATATCGCCGGAATTAGCGGCCTGTGCGGCGGCCTGTTCGGCATGTGGATGCAGTGGTGGACCAGCTCCGTCGATTATCCTGTTGTGATTTCGGGCAAGCCGTATTTTTCGTTTCAGGCGTTCATTATTGTGACTTTTGGCCTGACTATTCTAGGCGCGGCGCTTGGGGCGGTAGTGGGCATGCTCTTCCTGAACCGCCTGCCACAGTGGTTTCACGGCAACTTTTACTCGGAGAACTTCAAGCGGTTTTCCGACGATGCCTTCATTATCAGTATCGAGTCCGACGATCCCAACTTCGAGCCCGAACGCGTGCGGAAGTTTTTTGAGACGATCGGCGGCCGAAATATCGAGGTGGTAGCGGGCGAATGAAGAGGCTATCAATCATAGCGCTGACAATCCTGTTGGTTGCTGGCTGCTCGCGCCATCAGCCGTCGGACCAACCCCCCGTTCATATCGTGCAGAACATGGACGATCAGCCGAAGGTCAGGGGGCAGGCGGAGAGCCGGTTTTTTGCCGACGGCTCCGCCATGCGTGAGCCGGTAGAGGGGACAGTCGCGCGCGGATGGCTGCGCGCCGACTCGTCGTTTTACTACACCGGACGCGATGCCGACAGCGTTCTTATCGCCGGGGCCCCGGTCATAATGTCCATGGAAAGGCTTCAGCGGGGCCGCGAGCGGTATGACATCTACTGTTCTCCGTGTCACGGGCGCCTCGGGAACAGCCAGAGTATCATGGTCAGGAGAGGGATGCTGCCGCCGCCGAGTTTCCATGAGCAGCGCCTGCGCGATGTCGAAGACGGTCACATATTCGAGGTGATCAGCAACGGCATCCGCACCATGCCGCCCTACAAGTATCAGATTCCGGTCGATGACCGGTGGTCGATTGTCGGCTATGTGCGGGCGCTGCAACGAAGCCACAATGCGACTATAAACGATCTGCCCATCGGCATTCAGGTTCCCCGCTGATCGGAGTTGGCACTGCTGTGAAATACGACTCTCAGACATATCGTATCACGGACCGGGGCAAAGTCGTCCCGATTGCGCTCGCGATCGGGGTGGTCGGCCTGGCAGCCGGCGCCTGGGGCTGGTACAGCGATTCCGCCCGGTTCTATCATGCCTGGCTGACGGCGTTCGTCTATTGGCTTTCGCTGGCCCTGGGGGGCCTGTTCTTTACCATGCTGCACTACCTGACAGCGTCGCGCTGGAGTGTGGTACTTCGCCGCATTTCCGAGGGCCTGATGCAGCAGCTTCCCTGGCTGGCTGTGGCTTTCATACCGGTGTTGATCGGCGCGCACGATTTGTATCACTGGACCCATGCCGATGCAGTGGCCGAGGATCACCTGCTCCAGCGAAAAGCGGGTTATCTCAATATCACGTTCTTCGTCATTCGGGCGGTGGCGTTCTTTGCTGTCTGGACTATCATCGTGTTTCAGCTAAGAAAGCGCTCTTTGGCGCAGGATTCACGGCCGCAGGTCGACCACATCTCGGGTCTCCGGAAAGTATCCGCCGCCGGTATGCTGCTGTTCGCTCTGACAGTCACGTTCGCCGCGTTCGACTGGCTGATGTCACTGGACCCGCACTGGTACTCGACCATATTCGGCGTCTACTTCTTCGGCGGGACATTCCTCGGCGGCCTGGCTCTAATTGCTGTCATCAGTCTGTTTCTCCGGCAGAATCGTGTGCTCGATGAAAGCATCACCGCGGAACACTACCATGATTTGGGCAAGCTGATGTTCGCCTTCACCATATTCTGGGCGTATATCGGGTTCTCCCAGTACTTCCTGATCTGGTATGCCAACATTCCCGAAGAAACGGTCTGGTACCTTGCGCGCTGGGAAGGTTCCTGGCGCACGGTCAGCCTGCTGCTGTTTTTCGGGCATTTCGCGATCCCGTTCACGGTGCTCATCTTCCGAGCGGTCAAGCGAAGCCCCCTGTTGCTCGGGCTGGTGGCGGGCTGGTTCCTGGTGATCCACTGGGCCGACATGTACTGGCTGGTCTATCCGACCCACTCGCCGCAGGGCGCGCAATTCGGCTGGCTCGAGATCGCCTGCGTGATCGGGCTAGGCGGACTGTTTTTCGCCATGTTCTGGCGTACTTTCAGCTCGCGCCCGGTCGTCCCGACCGGCGATCCCTGGCTGGAGAAGTCGGTTAAGTTAGTAAACCAGTGAGTAACTCCATGAGCGACCACCCCTCCGGATACGAGACGCGCGATACCAGCATTCGCGGAATAATAATCACTAGTGTCGTGACCGTGGTCGTCATCGTGATCCTGGTCATCGCGATGTATGATTACTTTATCAAGACCCGTGAAGAAGTGTTCTACGAACAGGCGCTCAAACCGCAGTCACCCGAGCTGAAGGAGTTGCGACGGATCGAGGATTCCGTCCTAACCAGTTATGAGCTAATAGATTCGGCGAGCGGAACGTTTCGCATTCCGATTACGCAGGCGATGGGCCTGATAGCGACCGAATCGGCGGGAACTACGTCTGGAAGGTAGCTGTTAGGTGGGTCGATGACTCCATTACTCGTGAAAGTCAATGCGCTATGACTCGTTTATGGACTATATGGCTCACTTTAGTAATCGTTGGCGCTGCCGGCAACGTTTTTCCCCAAGTGGTGCTGGAGAATGCGCCCGATCTTGAGAAGATCGACGTAGTCGATCACACCGGCGGCACGGTGCCGCTCGACCTGGTGTTTCGCAACGAGTCGGGGGATATTGTTAGATTCGCTCAGTTCTTCGCGGTGGATCGCCCGGTCATTCTGATTCTCGGGTACTACCGCTGTCCAATGCTCTGCAACCTGGTTTTCAACGGGATGACGAGCGGCCTGAATCAACTTGATTGGTCGATCGGCAAGCAGTTCCAACTGGTAAATGTGACCATCGACGGGAGCGAAACTCCCGATCTGGCCGCAGCCAAGAAAGCCAACTATTTGGCGTCATTGAAGGGCGAGGTCGATCCCTCCGGCTGGGCGTTTCTGGTAGGCGACTCGACTCAATCGCGAGCGCTGGCTGACGCGGTCGGGTTCAAGTACTTCTATAACCCTGAACGACAGGAATGGGCGCATCCAGCGGCGGCGTTCGTACTTACGCCGGAGGGGCGCATCTCCCGCACCCTGTACGGCATCGAGTTCAGTAAGACCGATCTGAAGTTGAGTCTGCTCGAAGCATCCCAGGGCCGGCTCGGCAGCCCGCTAGATAAACTGATCCTGTATTGTTACCACTATGACCCGTCATCGCGCGGGTACACCGTCGCGGCGGGCAACCTTATGAAGCTCGGCGGCGCCGCGACCGTGACGGCGCTGGGTATCTTTGTAGGCCTGCTTTGGTACGGCGAAAGGCTGCGCCGTCGCATGACTCGTTCCGTCTCTCCGATCGAACTCCCCAAGGTTGACATAAAGGGCTGATTTCCGCGTGGATACCGTTTCATTTCCCTGGCTTCCGTCGGCGGCCTCGACCACCGCGGCTGACGTCGACGCCTTGTTCAATTTCATTCTCTTTGCCGGCCTGGCTTTCTTTCTCATAGTGACCGCGGGTGTGATCGCGTTCGTCCTGCGGCACCGTCGCCGCGGAAAAGCCGGTTTAACCTACGGGAAAGATCATAGCCTGGCGCTTGAGATCACCTGGACCGTGATTCCCGTAATCCTCATCGTCATCGTATTCGTGTGGGGATTCAAGGGTTATATGCGGATGAATGTCGTCCCGCACGGGGCGCTCGAGATAAAAGTCACCGCCCAGAAGTGGTTTTGGACCTTTGATCACCCCGACGGCGCCAACGCAGTCAACGAACTGGTAGTGCCGGTGGGCAAACCGGTCAAGCTGCTGATGTCCTCAGCGGACGTCATTCACAGCTTCTTCGTGCCGAATTTCCGCGTCAAGATGGACGTGCTGCCCAACCGGTATACGGTCACCTGGTTCGAGGCGACCGCCGAGGGTGTCTATCCACTTTACTGTGCCGAATATTGCGGGAAGGGGCACTCGGAGATGCTGGCGGCGGTTAGAGTGGTGAGCGATTCGTCGTACCAGGCCTGGTTGAACGCCAACTCGGTCATGGGCGCCGGGCTGACTCTGGAGCAGTACGGAGCGCAGCTTTATACAACCAAAGCCTGTGTGACTTGCCACAGCCTGGACGGTACGGCCAAGGACGGTCCCAGTTTCAAAGGACGATTCGGCACCGAGATATTATTGAGTGACGGTTCCCGTTTGTTAATGGACGAAAATTACATGCGAGAATCAATTCTTGACCCCCGAGCCAAAATGGCCAATGGATTTCAGCCGGTGATGCCTACCTTCCAGGGGATATTGAAAGACCGCCAGATCGATGCCCTTATCGCCTATATCAAATCGCTAAACCAGAAGTAGGAGTTCATGTATACCGGTCCGGAAAACAGCTACCTCAAGCAACCGCGCGGCCTGAAGTCGTGGCTGCTGACTCTCGATCATAAGCGCATCGGCGTGATGTACCTCACCGCCATTATGTTCTTCTTTCTGGTGGGCGGCCTCCTGGCGGTGCTGATGCGGGTGGAGCTTTCTTCACCTGCCAGGGATGTCGTCAGCGCCGAGCTTTACAACCGGCTGTTCACCCTGCACGGCGCCATCATGATCTTCATGTTCATAATTCCGTCGATTCCGGCGGCGATCGGCAATTTCGTCCTTCCTCTGATGATCGGCGCGAAGGATGTTGCCTTCCCTCGCCTGAACCTGGCCTCCTGGTACATTTACGTGGTCGGGTCGCTTATCGCCGTGGCCTCGATACTTCAGGGTGGAGTGGACACCGGCTGGACTTTCTATACCCCCTATTCCACGAGCACCAACAGCGCTGTAATCACTCTGACGTTTGGCGCCTTCGTGCTTGGGTTTTCGTCGATCTTTACCGGGCTCAATTTCATTGTCACGATTCACAAGATGCGCGCGCCGGGGATGACCTGGTTCAAAATGCCGCTGATGGTCTGGGGACTGTACGCCACCGCGATCATCCAGGTGCTGGCTACACCAGTACTGGGCATCACGTTGGTTTTGCTGATTTTTGAGCGGCTGTTCGGTATCGGCATTTTTGACCCCGCCATGGGCGGCGATCCCGTTCTATACCAGCACTTCTTCTGGTTCTATTCACACCCGGCAGTTTATATCATGATCTTGCCGGGGATGGCGATAATCTCGGAGTTGATTGCCACCTTCTCGCACAAGAGGATTTTCGGCTACAAAGCGATCGCCTTTTCCTCGCTGGGGATCGCCCTGGTCAGCTTCCTCGTGTGGGGTCACCATATGTTCACGTCGGGTCAGTCAGAACTGGCCGCGATGATCTTCTCGTTTTTGACTTTTCTGGTGGGTATTCCGTCCGGTATTAAAATCTTCAACTGGGTTGCGACCATGTACCGGGGCTCAATCTCGCTCAAGACACCCATGCTTTACGCCATCGCTTTTCTGCTGCTGTTTACCATTGGCGGATTGACCGGCATATTTCTCGGGACGCTCGCTGTCGATGTCCACCTGCATGACACCTATTTTATCGTAGCGCATTTCCACTATGTGATGATGGGCGGCACGGTGATGGCGCTTCTTGGCGGCATTCACTACTGGTGGCCCAAAATGTGGGGTAAGATGTACAACGAGACCTGGGGCCGCATCACGGCAGTGCTCGTCTTCGTGGGCTTTAATGTCGCTTTCTTTACTCAGTTTATCATGGGCTCGCAGGGGATGCCCCGCCGGTATTACAGCTATCCCGATCAGTTTGCGTTTCTCCACGAGGTTTCGTCGGTGGGCGCCTATATCCTGGGCTTCGGCTTCCTGATCATGGTGATCTACCTGATACACTCACTCTATCGCGGCAAACCTGCTGCCCGGAACCCGTGGGGGGCGCTGACCATGGAGTGGGAGGCCGCCTCGCCGCCGACAACGCACAATTTCGATAAAGACATGAAGCTGGAGCACGGGCCGTACGATTTTGACCGCGTTGAGGTCGAGGACGAGGAGATGGTGAAAGCGTGAGCAGCGAATCTCTGTCGACACGTCCGGCGCATCTGCAGCACCACTTTGCGGACACCTATCAGCAGGGCGACGCCGCCCGACTGGGGATGTGGGTTTTCCTGCTGACGGAAATCCTGCTGTTCGGCGGACTGTTCTGCTTCTATGCCATCTACCGGTCGTGGTATCCGGACATGTTCATCAATGCCCACCGGCATCTAAACGTCTGGCTCGGCGGCACTAATACAGTCGTGTTGATTACCAGTTCAGTCACCATGGCTCTGGCTATCCGCTCCGCGCAGCTTGGTAAGCGTCGCGAGGCGGTCTACAACCTGGTGGCGACACTCCTTCTGGCCGCCGTGTTCCTGATCATCAAATACTTCGAGTACGAGCACAAGATCCACCTTGGTCAATTGCCGGGGAAATTCTACACCTTTCAGGGCATCGCCGGCTCCAATCCGCACGTGTTTTTTTCGGTGTACTTCCTGATGACCGGCCTGCACGGGCTTCACGTGATCGGCGGCATGGGGGTGATCGCCTGGATGATCCAGCGCACTCGGCGGGGCGAATTCTCGCCTGAATACTACACGCCGCTGGAACTGACTGGCCTGTATTGGCACCTGGTGGATCTTATCTGGATTTTCCTCTTTCCCCTTTTGTACCTGATCGGCTGAGGTGAGCTAATGGCGCACGACACACACACACCCCACATCCTGCCACTTTGGCTCTATCTCAGGATAGGGATTGCCCTGTTGGTGCTGACTATTGTGACGGTCTGGGTGGCGCAGTATCACCTGGGGCCGTGGAATCTGTTTGTGGCGATGCTGATCGCGGTTACCAAGGGGACATTGGTGGCGATGTTCTTCATGCACCTCAAATACGCCAGCCGGCTGTATGCGACTGTTTTTGTCGGCGCTCTGCTGATGCTGACCGTGTTCATCGTTTTTACGATGTTTGATACCATGTACCGGGACAAAATCTACGAGTTCGAGGCCAGGCCGATCAGCGACAAGGCGATTATCTATCAGCAAAACCCTACCTCTTCCGAAACTCCTGACACTGCATCGGCCGGCGCGGCATCGCCGGCCTCAACTCCTGTTGACAGCGGCCACTGAACTCGCTCATATTGGAACCAGCGGGCGATATTTGAGAACCACTGGCGCCCGGGACTCGTATGACTGCATTTCGTCGATTAGCTCTGCTGACCACTGGTGCAACTTATTTCCTCGTTTTCGTTGGGGGGCTGGTGCGCGTTTCTGGCGCTGGACTCGGCTGCCCTGACTGGCCGAAATGTTTCGGCCGGTGGATTCCGCCGACCTCGCTTGACCAACTGCCGCCCGATATCGACCCGTCGACCTTCAACATCACTCTGGCCTGGATCGAGTACATCAATCGGCTCGTGGGAGTAACGGTCGGCTTTCTGATTCTGGCGGTGGCGGTTCTGGCGATCCGCCACTTCCGCAAAACGCCGAGAGTGCTCTACTCGTCGTTGGCTGCAGCCATCCTCGTGGCGATACAAGGGTGGCAGGGCTCACAGGTCGTGGCCTCCGAGCTTGAGCCGTTAATCGTTACTATCCACATGGTGCTGGCGCTGGTGATTGTCTCGCTCCTGATATTCGCAACCCTTGAGAGCTACACGGTGAGTGCAGAGAGGGACAAGCGAACGGCTGAATTCCCGCGCTACATTCGCACCCTGATCGGCGTGCTGTGGCCCGTCACTATAATCCAGATTATTCTCGGAAGCCAGGTGCGCCAGGCGCTGGAAACCGTGGCAAGTCAATACCCGCGGATGAGCAACGCCCAGTGGTTTGCCCATGTCGGCGCTATCAACGAACTGCACTTGATTGTCGGCATACTTGTGGGTCTGCTGACAGTGTATACCGGACTGGTGGTGCTTCGCTCCGACGCTGGCAAAGCCGCCACTGTACGCTATGTCGTTTTTGGCATGATGGCACTGGTAGTACTTCAAGCAGGATCGGGCTTGAAGCTGCTTGTGTCCGGCGTGCCGGCCCTGACCGACCTCTTCCACCTTTGGTTTGCATCTTTGTATATCGGCCTGCTGCTGGTGCTCTGGTCAGTTGTTCGCGGCCCGGTCAGGCTCGCCTTCGAGTGGGGGACCGGCTTCAGAAAGCTCGCAGCTACGACTCTTGTATTTGTAATACTAATGGGTGTGGGCGCATGGCTGGTAATCGATCAGGCGATGCAGTCTCGCGAGCAAACCGCACTGGCAAACAATACATCCGGCACCACTCGCACAGTAGACGTCATCCCGTCCGAACATCCCTGACCATGCCGCTCCTGCCCACACTCAACGCCATCCTGAACGCGATAACAACCGCCCTGCTCGTGGTCGGGCGGATGAAGATCAGGCAGGGCAAGCAGGACACACATCGCCGGATCATGCTCACCGCGCTGGTAACTTCAGCGTTGTTTCTGATCAGTTATTCGATCTATCACGCCCAAGTCGGCTCGGTTCCGTACCCATATCACGACTGGACCCGGGCACTGTACTTCGTCGTCCTCACGCCGCACGTGATACTGGCCGCGCTACAGATACCGTTCGTGATCGCGCTGGTCTGGCTGGCGCTCCATGGACGGTTTGACCGGCACCGGCGACTGGCGCGCTACGTCTGGCCGGTCTGGATGTTTGTTTCGATCTCCGGGGTTGTTGTTTATCTGATGTTGTATTGGCGATAGTCTGCTGAGTTCGAAGGTCGAAACCAGTCCCGCGCTTCGCGGGGCGGTTTCGACAGTTCTTACAGAGCATTCAGCGAGGAGCCGGCAGATGAGGGCATCTGCCGGGCACACTTACGAGGGTATCTCCCGGGCACACGTGTAATGGGGTCTGTCGGGCAGGGTCGCCAGACAGCACTTCGTGCGACTGACTTCTTGAGCGCTCACTGCGCGACAGCAGCTTCGTCAGCAACCACTACGGCTGCACGCCGGTGTGGCACTCGTAGCAGCCCATCTCCGTCCAGGCGTCATCGATGTCCACCGGGTGGACGAAATCGAGTCCCTCGGAACTGGTGGCCATCTGAAGGCTCTCACCGGCGCCCTGCGACAGTATAGTGTGGCAGGCGCGGCAATCGGTGGTTATCTTCTGACCCTTTTCGCCGACCATGGCCTCATTGTGGCAGCGCATGCAGCCGGGGGAGTCAAAGTGACCGAGATTGTCCTGATATTCGCTCCAGCGGACTTTCATCTCGGGAAAGATATTTTGCGCGAACGCTTCCTGTATAGCTGCGACCGAGGCATCCACTTGAGCCTTTTTGGTTTCGTAAACATCCGGGCGCTCGGTTTGATAGTAATCGTTCAGTTCGGTTGCGATCGCGCTGAGCGCCTCCGCCTCGGTGGTGTACTCGCGCGCCATTACAGCGACAGCTTTTTCTTTGATCGACGGGAGACCCGCGTCGATCCGCCCTGTCAGCAGGCCGAGATCGATCGCCTGGTCAGGGGAACGGTAGATATGGCTCGGCCGGTTGTGGCAGTCCATGCAGTCCATGCTGCGGATCTCGGCGGCAGCGAGCGAATCTGGGCTCAGCGGGCTGTTCTGGTTCTGATATACGATCACCCGTCCGCTGGTGCGGTCGGTCAGGCGAACCCACGGGATATCCTGCCGTTCGTGGTCGCGGGCGACATATTCGATCTTGTTCTGGATATTCATGTGCCAGTGGATGCCGTGCGCCTGGCCGGTGCGCGGATCGCCGCCGCCGGTCCGGATGAGCAGATCAATCGGCCAGGCCGTGTTGGCTTCGTCGTACATGAAGTGATTGAACCGTTTCTGCTGGGCGCCGAAAAACTTTTCCGGCCAGTGGCACTGTTCGCAGGTTTCCTGCGCCGGGCGAAGGTTGGCCACCGGAGTGGGGATGGGGCGGGGATAGTTGTTAGCGAGCACGGCATAGACCTGATATGCGCCGGACAGCTTGGATTTCACGTACCAGTTGGCGCCGGAACCGATATGGCAGGCCGCGCAGGCAACCCGGGCGTGCGGCGAGTTCTGGTACGCCACGTACTCCGGTTTCATCACCTGGTGGCAGACCGTCCCGCAGAACTCCACGGACTCGGTGTAATGAAAGGTCTTGTAGCTTCCCACCGCCGAAACGAAAACTACGAGCACACTGCCGAATGCGAATACGGTGAGCGCGTTGCGGTGACTTTTCTGGTTGAAATCGATTCTCGGCCACTGGCGGCGCTCGGTGCCGACACCCTTGCGGATACGCCGCCGCTGCAGATAGGCCCCGGCCGGTATAAGAAGCAATCCGCCGATCAGAAACACCGGCAGGATCAAGAACTGCACGATACCGAGATACGGGTTGGTGGCAAAATCGAGGAAAAAGCTGATACCCAGAAACAGAATTATCAACAGCAGCGACACCGAGCCGATATAAGCCCCGATAATGCTGATCCAGTTATAATATGAAAGCGGCAGTTTGCGCTCGGTCATGCGAATGAATCCTTTTCGTTCAAGACGCACAGGGGTAAGCGCGAGGCACGGCTCGCCCTCGGGCTATCGGTACCCGAACACCTCCGCGTAGATCACGAGCAGAATAAGCGACAGTCCAACGATTAATGCAACTGCTCCGAAAATCCTCAGAGCCTTGATCACCGGCTGAGGCAGGGGGTACGTGATATGCTTTTCGAGTTCACCCGATTCGACCAGCTCCCGGTATTCTCTGGGACGGTCGGCCTTCAGCTCCTCGACCGTCATCCGGCCGGTGAAAATGACCGTGTCCATGGGAAAGCGGTCGGGTCGGAAGTGCGTATTGAAGAAGTGCACGGTGAATATAAACGCGGTGGCGAGCAGAGCTTCATCGGAGTGCACGATTGTGGCCACGTTTATCATCCAGCCCGGCAGGAAATGGGTAAAGAACTCCGGGAACCAGAGCATGAGTCCGGTCGAGCCGATTATGGCCACTCCCCAGAAGACCGCGAAGTAGTCGAACTTCTCCCAGTAAGTCCAGCGACCGTACTCCGGCCGTGGACCGATACCGATAAACCACTTGAGCGTACCCCAGACCTCTTTCAGATCGGTCTTTGTCGGCACCATGGTGTTGCGGCTGAAGAGCAGCTCTTTCCAGCTCAACTTCTCGCGGCGCTTAGTCTGAATGAGCGACCACACGTGGCTGATGAAATAGACGGCGGTGATCACCGCGCAAAAACGATGGATGAATCCCGCTGATTCGAACCCGCCGAGAAGCCCCGACAGCCACTGGGCCCAGCCGAGATACGAGAATTTCAGGGTCATACCGGTGATTGCCAGCCCCAGGAAGCTTATCACCATCAGGATATGCAGAACGCTTTGCTGACGAGTAAAGCGGCGATAGATCCGTTGGTCGCCGCCCTCGGTCAGCATTTTTTTGTGCTGTCGCATCATTTGGAATGACCGCGGCAGCCAGAGCAACGTGTGGGTCGTGGCTATGGCGAGCGTACCGATCAGCAGAATCGTCATGAACCAAAAAACGTAAAAGAGCGCCGGGTACTTGTCACGGTCATGGTGAGTAGCGTGGGTCAAGTAGCCGGCGAATCGCCGATGAGATCCTTCGTGGCACTGCGCGCACGTGGCTACGATGTTTTGTCGCGACAGGTGTGAGGCCGGGTTATCCGGCGGCAGGATATCATGAGAGCCGTGGCAGTCATGACATTTCGCAGCGACCGTTGCGCCGAGCTGGAATACTTTACCGTGAAATGTCTCGAAATAGGTTTCGGTCACGTCCTGGTGGCAGCCGCCGCACTGGTTCAGTATCTGCTGTTTGAACCCCTCGCTGTCGGTGCGAGTGATGGTATGAGATTGATGGCAGTCAGAGCAGTTGGGGAGTTTCCTTTCGGAAAGCTCCAGCGTATCCCCGTGAATGCTCGTGACGAACTGCTCATATATGCCCGAATGGCACCTGGCGCAGGTGTGAGGAACGTTGGCATGATTGATGCTCGATTCGGGGTTGTCCTTTGGAAGCACATGATGCGCCGTGTGGCAGTCCGTACACATCGCCGTAACTACCAGACCGCTCTCGAGAAGTCCCTTGCCGTGAATGCTCTCCGGGTATCGGCCGGCGTCGATACTCTCGCCCCGCGCTTCCCGCCGGACCGCAGCCGCGCCGCCGGCGCTGTGGCAGTGCTCGCACAGGGCCGGCACGTTGGTGGGAAACGTGGGGGATTTGGGGTCCCGTTTGCCCCGCGTACCGTGGCGGCCGTGGCAATCGGTGCAGGTAGGGGCGTTGGGATCGCCCCGCTCTACCAGTGTGCCATGCGTGCAGGTGGCAAACATGTCCACGACCTCGGTATGACAAATACCGCAGTCGACTTTGGTCGCCACGGTGCTGCACGGTCGCTTGAGCCGCGGATTGGTGTTGATATGGCACTGGGCGCACGCCTGGTTATGGTGAATCGAGTTGCGAAACTCGACCGTATCGACAAACAGCGATATCGTAACCCCGTCGCGTACCATGCTCAGATTGGGATCGAGGTGGCACTTGAGGCACTCCTCGTTGGACACCTCCTCGTAGAAGACCCTGCGCACCTCGTGCGGTTGGTGGCAGTCCACACAGACCGGCACCTTTGCGGGCTCTTTCTCCCACAGTTCACCCCGGATAACTTTCTGGTGCACCTGCTCGATCCGGCCGTGGCACTTCTGGCAGGTGGCGGCCACATTGTTGCGGTGGATACTGGAGCGTTCGTCGGTATGCGGGAGGACAAAATGGGCCGTGTGGCAGTCCGTGCACACGGCCGTGACCGTAAGGCCGCGGTGGTACAGCCCCTCGCCGTGCATGGAGATGGAGTAGTGATCGAGGATGCTGTCCTGCGGGATGTCATAGGTGCGATCGACCGGCGAACCCTCCTTGTGGCAGCGTCCGCACATAACCGGGATGTTGAATTTGTTGACGCGCGAGTCCGGCGCGGTTGGCGGCTCGATATCGTGCGCGCCATGGCAGTCCCAGCACCTCGGCGCCAACTTGGCTCCGGCAGCTACCGCCTGACCATGGAGACTCTGGTCATACATGGTCGCCACGTCGTCGTGACAGGTGGCGCAGTCCACCGGTTCCGGCTCGATCTCGTCATGCGGGAAATCCTCTACCCCGTCAAGGTAGGGGTGACAATTGATGCACTCCAACTCGCCGTGAGTGGATCTGGCGTATCGGGCAGGGTCGACATACGCCGAGTACTTTCGACCATCACGATCGCCCATCAAGTCCTTGTCGTCGTGGCAGGCCAGGCAGTCATCGACAGATTGTCCCGCCGCGGAAGTCGATAAGAGAAAAATCGCAACCCACAGGAGTAACGGCAGACGTGAGGGCTGACTATATGTGGCGGCTGGGCTGATCAACTCCGGTCCTCGGAAAGGCGTACTCAATCAGGCCCCTTCACGGGCGCTCATGTCTCGGCCGGCAGAGCGCTGATCATCGGGCCGGTCGGTCGATCCAGTCGCGATGGTGGTGGTCTCGAAGGCTGAGTCGGCCGGGTGCTCGTGTTGATAGATGTCCAGCGGCATCTTGCCGTCAATCCACGACGGGTTCATTGGGTAGACGCTAGGACTAAAAACGGTCGAGTACATGTGCCAGATCAGAATCGCCAGCGTCGCCAGCCACGCCTCATAATAGTGAATGACGAGAATGACATCCAGCGCGCCCTTGGGGAACCAGCTTACCGCAAGTCCCTCGAACCAGAGAAAGAACCCGGTCAGAAACATCACTGCTGCGCCCCACACCAGCGCCCAGTACTCAGCCTTCTCCACATAGGAAAACCGACCGAACTGCGGGCGATCCTTGCGCAGGCCTAGGTTGAAGGAGATCATGTTGAAAAACTGGGCGAAGTCGCGGAGATTTGGCCACATGTCCTCAACGAACTGCCGTCCTCGCGGCGTCAGCAGGTACACGATGTGCCAGATCACCGCGCCGGTAAACAGGGCCGCGGCGATCCGGTGGATCAGCCCGCGCAGTGGGAACCCGCCCTCCCAGCCGAACAGCCAGACTACCCACCAGGATTCCTTGAATCGCAGCGAGAATCCCGTGATCACCAGCACGATAAACGTGAACATCAGCAGGTAATGCTGGCCGACCTCATTGGTGGTCATGCGCCGTATGCTGGGCCGGCCGCGTACCTGGTTGATCTGCTTCCGCAGGTCGATAAGCCAGTGAATGACCATTAGACCTATTATCAGGATTATGGCCACGATGTATATATTCTTGACGACATTCGCCGCCGGAGTATGTGATACCCCCGGCTCCCCATGGATCGGCACGCTGGCGATCTCGGAGGAAATCCCCGGATGGCACGAGCCGCAGGTCTTCGTGAGATTGTCGATAAAGACCGACGATCTCGGATCGGTGTGAGGGAGTACCATGTGCGCCTCGTGGCATGAGGCGCAGTTGGCAACCGTCACATCGCCGACTTTGCTTTTCAAGCCGTGGTAACTGTCATACCATGAACGCAAGCGGCCGGTAGGGATACCGTACTTGTCATTCAAAAGCGCCGACTCATGACAGGGGGAGCAGGTGGCCTCGGCAACACGGGTCGGGCTCACCGGCGATCGCGGATCGGATGTAGCAATGATCCCATGCTCGCCATGGCAGTTGGTGCAAACCGGCGCGTCCACCTCGCCGCGGGCTACCAGCTTTCCGTGTGTTCCCTCCCAGAACTCATCTTCCACACTTGAGTGGCACTTACCGCAGGTACGTGGGATGTTAAAGTGGTTAATTGTGGAGTGAGGATTGTTGGGGGCGTAAATCTTGTGCGCGGAGCCGTTGGCCGAGTGGCAGTCGTTGCACGACGCCGCCAGCAGCACCCCGCCCGTTATGGCCCGGCCGTGTACCGAGCTTTTGAACGCGGCAATTGCCTCGCCGTAGAGGATCTCGTGCTTGGTAGTGAGGTCGATATTCTCGTGGCAGCTTCCGCACGTATTGGGCAGATTCTCCGCGCTGGTCCGAGAGTGACGATCGCTGGACGGAAGAATGTCATGGTTGCCGTGACAACCGGCGCAACCGGGGATGTCGGGATCGGTACCGACCGGAACGCGGCCGTGACGGTCATAAACCGCGGCCTCGGTCGTGTGGCAGGTGCCGCAATTTACAGCCGGCACCGAGTCCTGATGGGGGATTTCCGTGATCTCCGCATGGCAGTCCACGCAGTCGAATCCAGCATGTGCGGAGGCGTCCAACAGCGCCGTCAGATCGTGATCCTTCCCCCGCAATGTCTCTGTATCGTGACAGGTGAGGCAGCTGGCGGTCTCGGGTGGTTCAACCTGTGCCCGTAACACCCCCGCGCTGAACAGTAGTCCCGTGGCCGGTAACCAGGTTGCCAGGAGAATCTGTCGAAGTGCTTTCATGTCACCAACCATCACCAATGATGACCGCCGTTTGGCCGCGGCGACATCGTAATCAATTCAATTCGGCAGCCTTTCACTTTCTTACTCGGTCGAACGGCTGGTGCCAATAATGATATCGGAAAACTCCGGTCCTTTTGCAAGTGATTTTTTGCACAATCTCGGGTACACTTACCCGGCCGTTCCGAAACAAACGCTAAGCCATAACTCACTGTCTTTCTTAATGATATCCCCATCGGTTGCACTCTGGCAATAATCCAGGGCTGGAGCCAGTTAGTGCTATTTATCTACAGTCCCAGGTCGCGAACCTCGAGCTCGAATTTCGACGGTTTTAGCCGCACCAGCCAGTCCTCGGAGCTCAGGCGCGGCCCGGTCTCTGACTCCGAAGTCACCCTCTCGTTCACGTCCGCAACCGTGCCCGAAAGTGGGGAGAGGACGACATGGGACCGCAGATCTGCCGAAAAGATTCGCAGGTACACGCTTCCCTGGCGAAGCTCGTCCCCTCTGGACGGCAGGAAAATGTTCTGAATCTTTCCGATGGCGTCGAGGAAGTTTTTCCCAACGCCCAGGACCACTGTTCCGTCGTCCTGCAGGCAGTTCCATCCGTACTCACCGATGACATGCTCGCCCGATTTGCCGGCAATTGGCGGGTTGTCGGGATGATTTTGCGACTCGAGGTCCCCGGGACGCGACTGCGCCGCCCGGACCAGTTGCGCCGCGCGGTTAACTACCGAAAGCAGCTCCGCCTTGGTAAATGGCTTGGCGATATAATCGAACGCGCCCAGGTTGGTGGCTTGCAGGGCGGAGCTGATGGTCGCGTAGCCGGTGATCATGATCACCGGGGTTTGGGGCGAGCGTTTCTTAATCAGCTCCAGGAATTCAAGCCCGTCGATCTCAGGCATCATCAGATCAGTCAGGACGATATCGACAGACTGTTTGTCCAGCTTGGCGAGCGCGTCACGAGCCGAGAGGGCAAAGAGCAGTTCGTAGTTCTCGCGCTTAAGATGCTTCTGGACACTATCGAGCACGATTTGCTCGTCATCTATGGTAAGTATACAGAGTTGCTTATCCATAACAGCACTCTCCGGTGTTAGGAGACGCGGCGGCCGGCTCCTGCTACTGGCAGGCGGATCAAGAAGACGGCGCCGCCTGACGGGGCGTTGGCGACTTCGATGGTTCCGCGATGCCGTTCGACAATGCCCCAACTGACAGCAAGGCCGAGGCCGTTGGTTCCCTTGGTCGAGAAGAACGGCTCAAATATGCGGGCATGGAGCTCATCGGGAATGCCCGGCCCCTTGTCACGCACCGATATGAGGCATCGTTCCGCCGTATATTCATATTCCGTATGTAGTACGATAGTTCCCTGCCCGTTCATGGCCTCTGCGGCGTTCATCATAAGATTGAGCAGTACCTGCTGAAGCTGCGGGAGGTCACACTCGACCTGCGGGAGGACATCCGCGAGCTCAGTGACTATCTTGATGTTCCTGAACTGCGGCAACTTGTGGATCAGGACGAGAGTCTCGCGCACCACCTGGTTGGGATCACGCCGCTCCAGGACCAGGTTTTCCAGGCGGGCGAAATCGAGAAGATTGCGCACAATTTCGCGGCAGCGAATCGTCTCCCGAGCGATAACGCCCAAATCGTGCCGATGGGGGTGAATGTCAGGCAGATCGGCCAGCAAATCCTCGGCGAAGGCCAGTATCCCGGTCAGCGGATTGTTTATCTCATGGGCCACTCCCGCGGCCAGCTTGCCCACAGCGGCCAGCTTGGCCGCCTGAACGAGCTGTTCGTTCAGCTCCCGTTCGGCGGTGACGTCGCGGGCGATTGTGCACACGCCAGCGACATCGCCGCGATAATCGGTCAGCGGGAAGCGCACGGTGTGGAGGTGTCGGTCACCGCCGGCCAGATGGAATACTTCGTCATAGGTATAGTACTGACTGTTCTCAATGACATCGGCATCGTGGCGGCGTATGATTTCAGCAGCCTCGGGTGAGAGGATCTCCTCCGGTTTCCGGCCAGTGAAATCCTGCGGTTGGAGACCGAAAGCGTGCGCACAAGCAGGGTTCACGATCACGTATCGTCCTTCGAGGTTCTTGATGGAAATCCAGTCGTTAGCCGAATCGATAAACGCCTTGAACTGCTGCTCGGCCTGTTCGATCTCGCGCACCAGCATGATCTTTTCGGTAATGCGGTGCCAGGTGCCGACCGCCCCCTCCGGCACGCCGTTTTTCCCCAATATCGGGGTGTGGATCACCTCCCAGTACGCTTCGCGAGGATGAGCGGTTTGCCATATTAGCGTGCGCGCCTTACCGGTGCGAAGCACCTCGTCAATCACCGTCCCGATCTCCTGCCGTGCGGCCGCCAGCTCCGTGGCCGCCAGCAGGTCCTGACACGATGTCCCGATGATGGCATCGGATGTCAGCCCGGCGAATTTCAGGAACGCTGCATTGGTACGCACGATCTTCTTGTGAGTGTCGAACACGACCACCAGTTCCGGAATCGTGTCAAAGAGGCTTTGCAGGAAGCGGCGCTCGGTTTCGATCTTCTCTTCGAGCGTAGTGATCTCCACAAGGTGCCACTCCTGTTCCTGCTGGGCCTTAGCCAGATCCCAGAATACGTGGGCGATTGTGTGATCGATCAGCCGCACCCCCGGCGGCAGAATCTCGAGAATTTCATCGACCACTCGGTCCCGGCCAGTAAGCTCGATCACCAGTTCGAGCCCGTCCATAGCCAGCACGGCCATCGGGTCGCTGCTGGTGGGAATGCCCAACTCCCGCGCTCGCCGCATTCCGGCCGCGTCTGGATCAAGATCGGCTACACACATGACATCGATTGTCAGCTCGCGCAGAAACGGCCCGCGGGCGAGATCGAGAATCGCCACACACCCCTTGCCACCGCCGATAATCGCGGTCTTCACGGACGCCCCCCTCGATTGTGCGTGATTGAATTTGTTATCGGCCCAGGTTTTTGGAGCGGGAAGTCCGCATCCAGCATCTCGCGGTAGTCGCTGATCAGTTGATCCATGGTGGCATAGCTGCCCTGCGGCTTGATGGCGAAGTGCATAAGGATATCGTTAAGGCGCCGCGGAATGTAAGGAAAGAGCTTTTTGAGATTCATCACCCGGTACTGGTAAAACGCGGACGCATCGGCTGCCGTCAAGCTGGACTTGACGGCGTCGGGGAACCGATCGCTCTTCATAACGACATGAAACGAGTTTATGCCCTGTCCCACCACGTAGTTCAGGATATTGCCCATGCTCCAGACGTCGAAATCAGAGACATGCTGGTTCAGGTCGAAGTCGATCCAGCGATACCGCCCGGTTTCATTCTCGATGATTATGTGATCATTGCGGATATCCCCGTGACAGGTCCCGCGGTCATGCAGGAACTTGATAGCCTCCATGCAGCCGGTCAACCGATGCAGAATGAGCGGCAGGTCCTCGTGGAAAAATGCCTCGTGGTTTTTCTGATTGTTATGAATGTATTGAAAAATCGACGGCCCCCGGATGAGATCGATTATGCGGACATAATTGCCGGCCTCATCCTGCTCCGTGAACCCCTGCATGAATCGCAAATCGCCCCTGACGAGATCCAGCACACGCGCTTCCTTCTCCGGGCTGCGGTAGCAGCGGATCTTGAAAACGCCGATATGGACATTGAATTCCTCGTGAAATACCGTTTTGAGGATCATCCGGCGTCCGGACTTAAGTTCGATAGCTCCGAACACCCAGTATTTCGGCTGATCGGCGATGCCGAAACGGGTCTCGTGGCGGTTGCCTTCGATCACGTAGTCGTGGCCGCCGAGCCGGACCACATGGCCACGTTGGATGCGCATGCAGTCGGAGGTATCGCGCACAATCCGCACCCGGCCGACCTGCTGCCAGCCGGTAACCACTTTGATGCGTTGCTGCAATAGCTCTTTTTCGTCCATGATACCACGATGGTGGCGGATGTTCAGTCGGGGCCGCGTGCGGAGTCAGCGGAAATCGTCAACCCCCGTCCTCGCCGCATTGAAGCTAACGGGGGATTCTCAGGAATTCAAGGTCTTTTGCCGGGTTTGATTTTGTCCAGTTCCCGCCGAATAGCCGCAATGTGCTCCGGGGTGGTGCCGCAGCATCCGCCGATTATAGACACTCCGCATTCGAGCAGGTTCCGCACATGAGCCGCCATGAACTCAGGTGTCTCCGCATAGACCGCCCGGCCGCTCTCAAAACGAGGCAGCCCGGCGTTGGACTGAATGATAATGGGCATGTGTGTATGTTTGCGAAACTCGGACGCGATCTTGACCATATTGTCGATTCCGTTACCGCAGTTGGATCCTACGATATCGGTGCCGGCGTCAGAAAGGCCCCTGGCCGCCTGCTCGACAGTTACCCCCATGATAGTGAAGAAACCCCGCGACGTGGAATCGAAAGTCATCGTCGCAATTACAGGCAGATCGGGGGCGAGTTCTCGGGCTGCTTTGACGGCGAGTGTGGCCTCGCTCAGATCTGTCATGGTCTCGACTACCAGCGCGTCGATACCTTCGCCGAGCAGCGCCGCAAATTGGCGGCGAAAGGCAGCAGAGACTTCCCCCGGTTCGGTATCCCCGTAGGGTATTAGGATTCGCCCAGTCGGCCCACATGATGCGGCGATCAGGGCCTGGCCGCTCGCTCCCTGGCGTGCCGCCCGAATCGCCAGTCGGTTGATTTCCTCGGTCTGTGCCTCCAGTCCGTACTGCGCCAGCTTGAGCGGCGAGCCGCCGAAAGTGTTGGTCTCGACTATGTCGGCGCCGGCATCTACGTATTGACGCGCGATGTCAACCAGCACTTCCGGCCGCTCCAGGTTCCATTGCTCAGGGCATTCGCCCGGTTTCAGGCCGCGCTCGATCAGCATAGTGCCCATGGCTCCATCGCACACGAGCGCCTCGCCCCTGGCGAGCCTGTCGAGCAGTTGCATAATCAGACCGAACTTTGATCCGCTGACTCACCAGCCTTCGGCACCCGCCGACTCAGAAACAAGCGGGCAAAGTGACCCCGGTGATGAAGAGATTGTCGATCAGAATGGTAATGTCTCCAATCGTTATATCGGTCGAACCTGGCGACGTGCCTCCCGACTGGTTGACATCGGCTTCCTCGTAACAGGCCAGAGGGGTGCCGCTCACGAAGAGATGATCTATGATGGCCGTAATGTCGCCGATGGTTGGATCGTATGCGCCGTCGTAATTGGCGTCGCCGACTACGCCAGTGCAACAAAGACTGACCTCTGTCGTTACCGGCCAGAGGTAACTTCGCGTGACAGTCGTCTTTCGGACCAGGGGCGTGTTCAGCACGATATTAAGCTGCAGGGTCTGATTATGCTCGGCCATCATGTCGGGAGTGAGTGACAGCGACGGCCCCACGCCTGCCGGTATCGGGACCCCGTCAAGAAACCACTCGTATTCGAGATCTGACAACGGAATCGGAGTAACGGCGAACAGCGTTCCGCCTTCGTCGATATTCTGATTCGTACCGACGGGCGGTGCGACCAGGTCGGTCAGGGAAACCATGCCGGTGAAATCAAGCACGTGAGCCTCCTGGCAGATCGGGCAGAACGGCCGATTAAGCGAACGCATCTCGCAGTTATACCACGGTCGATAGATGCCGCTCGACAAGTAACGGGCACCTTCAAAAGTACCCACCGTGGTCAGATATGGCGACGACTCAGGTGTCGGCAGCGGCGTGCCCGGTTCGACCCAGATCAGCCACTTGAGGCCGGGACCGTCGTAATCGAAATCAACATTCGGCTCGCTGTCGCCCGGCGGATACCCCGGATATGCGGTTTCGTATTCGTCAGCCAGGTTGGCAAAAGTGTGGCCAACTTCATGTATGACGATCTCTGCCGCGGCCGAGTGCACCGATGAAACCGCAATCCCACCGCCGGAACCGCCGTACTTGGTCGAGTTCACCAGTACCAGGATAAGATCCCAGACACCCGGCCCGACCAAATTGTCAGATGCTTGAATCGCCTTGAAGTAGCCGTCCCCGGTCAGCGACAGCAGGCGCTCGATGCCGTTGATCCAGAACGATGAATTCAAATAGGTATCTTTGAGAACACCGAACACCTCGTGGTCGGCGCCCTGCTCGTTGCTCTCGATATCGATACGGTACAGATTAGTCGCGGCGAACAAAACATCCCATGGCGGCTTGGACTCGAAAGCCGCTCCCAGCGATGCGGCCGCGCCCGAAAACGCGCCCCCGCTCAGATCAGCCGCCGTGTAACCGTCGCCCATGATAACCATGACCAGACGATTGGCGTCCGGGCCGGTGTCTCTGATCTTCTGAACTCCCACCGGCCCCGGCGCCAGGGCGGCGGTTCGCGTCGCCGACGCAACACTCACCGAGACCTCGGTTTGGAGAAACGGCGCGGGGAGACTTATCGCCGGTCGTGCGCGGTTGACTATGCCCGTCTGCGTCAGCCTGATGCTCTCCGAATTCGCTTTCGGATCAGGTCCGGTTGTCCGCACGACTATGATTCCCTCTTCAGGTACCAGCCATTGGCAGGGCAGGGAATCGCCCAGGGGTACGCGAATGCCGACTGGCATCTCCGTGGACGAAACGAACACGGGTCGACCTGCGTTATCCAGCCACTCGCAACGGTAGCCTACTCGAATTGCCGCTGATTCCAGCCCGGGAGTTCTGATTTCTTTTTCTATTTGAGCGATCGGGTCGGCCTTGACTAGCTGTAGATCAGAGCTCGTGTAGCGAAACACGAGTTGCCAGTACTGCTCGCTCTGGGCGGCGTTGCCGGGATTGGCAAGAGCGAAAACAGCGATAACAGCAGATAACCAAAACAGGCGTTTATGCATCCGTTCTCCTCAAAGGGCAACAGTCCTATCATCGGACATTTGCCGGTGGGACCTGAAGGGAGCGAAGGGCTACCCTAAAGTACGAACCCAAGCAGATTAGTCAAGGACAATAACGACCGAAGGCAAAGAACACCAAGATGTTGACAGGTCTGACTCTTGGTCGATGGATTGATGCTGACGCGGCGAAATACCCGTTTGACAAACCCGGATATCGCAGTATATTATTGGGAACTCGAAAACGGGGGTTTTCGTCATGTGGCGTACGCCTCTGTTCCAGTTACTCGCCCTTTTCCCGACATTGCTCGCGGTCGGCACGATCAGTGCCCAGGATGATCCGTCGCAGATCGTCTTCACCGGCTGCCCGCCGTATGTCGAGGGCAATCGTTGCGATTCCATGTACTACAGCGTGGTGGCGGTTGATTTGCAAACTGGCCGACCGGTACCGGGAATGAGGTACTTTTTGGTCTCCGGTCCCGGTTCGGTGAATGCGCAGACCGGGCTGTGGGTATTTCATCCGGAGACCGCTGATTCATTGCCCGGCTATAACGAGCAAGTTGTGATCGGCGCCAGCCACAGGGGCGACAGCACCACCGACGACAGCCACTGCCGCTTTAGTCTACGTCTGGACAATGCCCCTCCGCGAATCACGCCGCGTTGCCATTCCCGGTACACCTGTTTACCTGGAGATACAGAGATAGTTGCTCTGTCGATTACCGATGCCGATTGGTGCGACAGTCCCAGAATCGACTCGGTCTGGATGAATCCTGCACCGGTTGGTTTGTTTGAATTCGACACCTCAAACAATACAATTACTTTCATCCCGGCTCCTTCCGACTCCGGGGCGACTTTTTCCGCCGAGGTTGCCTTTACGTCAGGACGCATCACAAGCCGCTGCCGCTTCTACTTTGACACCTTCTGGCTGGAGGCGACATATGCGGTTAGAATTGGTTATCACCGCGAGGTGACTCAGGGATTATATCAGGATGTGTCGATCACTCTGGAAAAGATCGACTCTGCTCAGGGCCTTGGCGGTTTCGATTTTCTGATAGCCGGGTGCCCCACCGCTTGCGGTGGGTGAGGAGTCCGGACTCGCCCTTCGAGTAAAACGAGGCAGTCGACTTGCTGAAACCGGAGTCGAGGGCGCGACCGAGATTTCTACAGACAAGTTGAGTTTCCCAATCTCAGCCCACCGCAAGCGGTGGGCACCTCTAACGGGACTGTCCCCATGACAAAGTCCGCTGGCATCTAGACAAATCTGTCCCTGTGACAATAAACATCACGTCGCTCCGCCGAATAACATTGCGGCTGCGCATGAGCACGATTAAGTTTCGACCATGCCGGCCCCAAAGAATAACTCAACGTTCAGTCCGCTGTTGTTGCTCATCTTCGGTGCGACCTGTATCAGCTTCGCGCCAGTGTTCGTCAAGCTCATCGGGCCGGAACGTCTCGGTCCCACCGCGATGGGTTTCTGGCGGACATTTCTGGGCGGGCTGATTCTTTTCGGCATGGCGGCGTCGCAGCGACGGCGGTTCACACTCAACAAGAGACTGTATCTGTTCTCGGCGCTGGCCGGGTTCATATTCTTCCTCGATCTGTTCATCTGGCACCGCTCCGTGATATACTGCGGCGCGGGCATGGCGACTATTCTCGGCAACACACAGGTGTTCATGACCGCGGTGCTCAGTTTCATCATCTTCAAAGAGACGCTGACCCGGCGATTCTGGGTGGCGGCGTTCAGCGCCATTGTCGGCGTGGCGCTACTGGTGGGTTTCTTCAGTCGAGATATACAGTTCTCTGAGCGATACTTAATCGGTGTGATACTCGGACTGGCTACCGGTGTTGTGTACGCGCATTATATTATCACCATGCGATGGTCGGCGCATCGGGAGGCAGCGCCCGATATTCTGGTATTCATAGCCTGGGTGTCGCTCAACGCGGCGATCTTTCTCGGCATAAGCTCTTTGATCGAATCCGATTCGATAGTTCCGCCGGATAGAGCAACGTGGCTCAATCTCGTTCTTCTCGGCCTGGTTCCGCAGGCGCTCGGATGGTGGACGATTACGACATCGCTGGCGAAAACAGTCGCCTCGCGCGCCGGGCTGGTGTTGTTGCTACAGCCAACACTTGCCGTGGTATGGGGTGTATTATGGTTCGCTGAACAATTCTCTGTCACTCAGGTGCTCGGAGCCGCGATAACGCTCACGGCGATTTATTTCGGTGGCCTGAGGAACGGAAAAAAGCCCCTTCCGACAATCGGCGGGGGAGAGACGCAGTGACATGGTGGCCGCATTTCTTGCAACGGCGAGTGTATTTAGCGGTGGGTGGCCCACCCTTCGGGTGGGATTTGATGATGCTCAGCTCACGCGGGCTCGACGCCAAACAGGTGGGTGGCCCACCCTTAGCGTGGGATTGTACAGGCCCATTATGCGGTAGCAAAAATGAAAGGCAGGACCACAGGGGTCCTACCCTACGTTCAGCTCAAGTAGTGGATACTCAGTCCACCAGCACTTTTTCCAGGCGCTCCACCAGGTAGTCGATCTCAGCCTCGCCGATAATCAGCGGCGGGGAGATACGGATAGTGTGGCCGTGGCTGTCGTTGGCCAGCACGCCGAGTGTAAGCAGCTTGCGGCAGTAGTGCATGGCGTCGCCGTTGTTGACTTCGATCCCGATAAACAGACCGCGACCGCGCACCTCCTTGACATGCTTGGAGCGCTTGCAGACATCTTCGATCTTCTTCTTCAGGATAGCGCCCATCCTCGCGGCGCGTGCCGGAAGGTTCTCTTCGACCAACACATCAATCGCCGCGCATCCGGCTACGCACGCCAGCGGGTAACCGCCGTACGTGGAGCCGTCGCGCCCCGGCTGAAACACCATGTCCATCAGTTTCGCGTTGGTGACCATGACCGATACCGGCACCAGGCCGCCCGATATCGCCTTGCCCAGCACGATGGCGTCCGGAATGACATTCTCGTGCTCGAAACAGAACATCTTGCCGGTGCGGCCGAGTCCAACCTGGATCTCGTCGAAGATCAGGAGCAGATCGTTCTCGTCGGCCAGCTTGCGGCAGGCCGCGAGATACCCGTCCGGCGGAATGTACATGCCGCCCTCGCCCTGGCTCGGCTCAATCAGGATAGCACAAGTGTTCTTCGAGATTGCTTTCTTCATGGCGGCCACGTCGCCGTAGGGAACTCGTACAAACCCGGGGACAATCGGTCCAAAACCTTCGCGGTACTTCTCAGAACTCGAGAACGAGATGATTCCCAGCGTGCGGCCGTGAAAATTATTCTCGACAACAATCATCTCCTGCTTGCCGTCGGGAATACCTTTCGCCTTGTAGCCGTAGCAGCGTCCCAATTTGATCGCGGTCTCGACCGACTCAACGCCGCCGTTCTTGGGAAGCGACTTATTGCCATGATCTCCGAACCGCGGCCCAAGCTGCGGGAGAAGATGCGACACCTTGTCGAGGAAAACCGAGAGCGTGTCGGTGTAGACGACATTAGAAATCACCGATGCATACTGGCCGTCGAGCGCGTCCTTGACCGCCTTGACAATCTTCGGATGATGATGTCCCTGATTCGCGGCCGAATACGCGGCCAGGCAATCGAGATACTTGTTGTCGTCAGCGTCGTACAACCAGGCGCCTTCCGCCCGGCGCACCACCAGGCCGACACGTCCATAATGTTGAGCGCCGCTGGTGTGCTCGAGATCAAAAATCTGTTTGTCGGAAAGCTGGGAGTATCCGATTGTCGGTTTGCTGTTCACTGTGATGTTGTTCATATTCTTCACCTCGTACTCGTGCCGTGTTGAATCGGGCCAATTAGCCTTCTAGAATAATACTTTAAAATCCGGCGTCAAGAGCCTCTGCAGTAGTACGGCGATATCTGCGCTCTGTTTCATAACGCTTTCGACAGTAATAAGGCTCCGCTTTAGAGTTCACTTTTGCATGTTTTCGCGCATTACACGTAAGTATATTGTCACAGGTACAAATCGGCGTGATGAGCTTCATGATTACGTCCAAGGATATCAAGCAATTAGCCGGTCGCGTTGGATTCGATCTCTGCGGTGTCACTACAGCCGAAATCGTCCCCGAGGCTGTTGAGGCGCTCTACCGCTGGCTGGATAAGGGATACCAGGCGAGAATGAGCTGGATGGAGCGAAACCGCGCCAGAAGGACTGATCCGGGACAAGTCGGTATCGAGGCCAGATCGGTAATCATGTTGGGTTTGAATTACTATCAGCCGAATAGTGAAACCGCACCCGATGGCCACGGAAGAATATCACGTTATGCTCGCGGACGCGACTACCACAAGGTTGTCGAGGCGATGATAAAGCGTCTGCTGAAATTGATTCGCACTCGATTCCCTGAGACTGACAACACGGCGTTCAAGTGGTGGGTCGATTATGGGCCGTTTCTCGAACGCACCTATGCTGCGAAGGCCGGGCTTGGTTATCTCGCCAAGAACAGCATGCTGATCAACCGACAGTTCGGTTCATGGATCTTTCTCGCCGAAATTGTCACGGATCTTGAGCTTGAGCCCGACGATCCCGATGCAATCAGTCACGGACGCTGCGGCAAGTGCCGACTTTGTATCGATGCCTGTCCCACTAATGCGATAATCGGCGATGGCGTGGTGGATTCCAATCGATGCATTTCTTACCTGACGGTGGAACGACCGGGTGTAATTCCCGATGGATTGGCCGCGAAAATGGGGAACCTGATATTCGGGTGTGACATATGCCAGGAAGTCTGCCCGCATAACCATCGGGCACAGGCCACCACTCACGCGGAGTTGAAGTCCTCAAAGGGGTTGGGCGAATTCCTGGATACATCGGCCGTATTGTCGATGCAGACCCGCGAGGAGTTTCTTCAACTCACCGCCGGCACGACTCTGACTCGACCCGGTTTGGAGGGTCTGAAGACCAACGCCCGAGTCGTGAGTGACAACATTAGCAAGCGGATGTCGTAACTGATTGTGACACAATTTATTAGACCGCATACTCGATGTATCACTTCGACCCCTCTGCGAATCGATGCGGGACCTGTGGCGGGCTTTGGTCAGATTTCTTTCTGTTCAGGCCAGCATTCCGACTCCGAACTTGAGCCTCACCTGCGTACCAGCCTTGATGGCTTCGACTCTGGCGACTGATCCGGATACGCAAGCGGCGAGAACAACTGTTATTCCGGTTGGGTTTGTTTGCATGCGGTCTTGTAGTCAGAGTCGGACTCTACGGTTTCAAGATTCAAACCAGGAAAGGATGTTAGGATGATCGTAGTACGTGATGTATTCCAACTGAAATTCGGAAAGGCCAAACAGGCCAGACAGGAATGGAAAAAAGGAGCGAAATTTCTTCGCGAAGCTGGCGTCAATAAACCTCGGCTTATGACGGACCTGGTCGGCCAGTATTATACTCTTGTATTGGAAAGCACCTACCCATCGCTCGCAGCGTACGAGAAGGCTCACCTGTCGGCCGGAGGGTCCAAGGCCTGGGCGGCGTGGTATCGGCGATTTACGACACTGGTGGAAAGCGGCTATCGGGAGATTTTTACGGTCGTGGAATGAAGTTGAATGGCGGGTTCCCGCCACGGCGGACCCGCCCCCACTAAATTCGCGCGGCTCGAGTGGTCGCAACTTGAGGGTTGACCATGCGGGAGCAATTCGCCAGATTCCCGCATGGCAAGGCTGGCACCATCTATCTTGGGAGCGGATTTTGCCCGGTTGGGTGACGAAATAGCCGGCGCCGACCGGGCCGGCGTCGATATTCTTCATCTCGACATTATGGACGGCCATTTTGTGCCGAACATCTCCTTCGGGCCGTCAATCGTCAAAACCATCGATCGGCTCACGGACTGCTATCTCGACGTTCATTTGATGCTAAGCGAGCCGGAGAAGTACTTCGAGGCGTTTGTTAAAGCCGGGGCTGACAGCATTACGTTTCATCTTGAGGTTCACCCGGTGCCGGGGCCGCACGCCGAGCAGTTGCGACAACTTGGAGTCGCACCGGGCATTTCTATAAACCCGGATATGCCGGTCGAAAATGTACTTCCGTTTCTGGACCAGTTTGATTACCTGTTAATCATGTCGGTCTTTCCCGGTTTCGGAGGACAGGAGTTTATCCGGGGAGCACTTCCAAAGGTCCGAACCGCGCGAGATTATATCAAGCGTCATGGCCTGCGAACACAGATTGCTGTCGATGGTGGAGTGGATAGCTCAAATGCCGCCGACGTGGTCGCGGCAGGTGCGGACATTCTGGTCATGGGCTCGGCGTTTTTTGGAGCCAAGGACCGCGCCGGGCTGGTCAAACAAATCGCCGCGCTGAAGTAGAGGTCAGATACAACCAATGAGTGTCAAGCAGGGAAGCATCGCGATAACTCCGGGGCGATTGGCCCGCGCCTACGAACGGGCTGTCCGACAAGGCATCAAAGATGAAATCGTCCCGCGAATCATGCGTCGCGACGCATCGGTGTTCACTGCGTCAAAGCCTGTGCGTGAGCTGATTGCCAACCGACTCGGTTGGGTCGATTCGGCGACACAGATGAAACGCCGCGTTGCCGCGATTGAGAATTTCGGTCTCGACGTATTGCGCGACGGCGTCAAGCATGTGGTGTTGATGGGCATGGGGGGATCATCGCTCTGCCCCGACCTGTTTCGCCGTATGTGCCGTCTTCCGGCAAGTCTGCAGTCGTTTGACGTGTTGGATTCCACTGACCCACGTGCCATAACGACGCTTGCCCGCAGACTCAATCTCAGGAAGACGCTTTTCATAGTTGCATCAAAATCCGGGGGCACGGTCGAAACGCGCTCGCATGAGGCCTACTTTCTGGGACTACTGCGGGATGCCGGCGTGCGCGATATTGGCAAGCACTTTGTTGCCATCACCGACGGCGGCAGCGGCCTGCATCGCTTCGCGCGGCGCAACAAGTATCGTAAGATCTTCCTGAATCCGGCGGATATCGGCGGGCGGTATTCCGCCTTGTCGTATTTCGGGCTCGTGCCCGGCATCTTTGCCGGTGTGGATCTGCGCGCCCTGGTCGGCGACGCCCTGCTGATGCAGAAGATCCTGGCGGAGCGTCGCGACGATACCAATCCGGCCCTGTTACTTGGTTCACTTTTGGCTGTCGGTGCAGCGAATGGATGTGACAAACTGACATTCGCGTCATCGAAGAAAGCCGCGCCGCTCGTGCCGTGGATTGAGCAGCTCGTGGCGGAATCCACCGGCAAGAACGGCAAGGGAGTCATCCCGATAGATGCGGAACCCTTGACCAAGTCGGAGAAATACGGCGCGGATCGGACGTTTGTATTTCTGAAGATGTCAGGTGAACGGACACCGGAGTTGGACAGACTCAGGCCGTCGCTTTCGGCGAAGAAGTTCGCCCTGGTAGACATCACACTCGGTTCCACCGATGAGCTAGGCCGGCAGTTCCTGCTCTGGGAGGCCGCCACTGCGGTTGCGGGCTATCATCTGGAGATCAACCCATTCGATGAACCCAATGTCACCGAAAGCAAGAACAACACAAACGCTATACTCGCGGCCTTTGAACGGGCGGGTGGACTTCCCTTGCCACGGGTACACTCGCGCTGGGGCCGGCTGTCGCTGATCGCGTACGAGGGCGTCCAGGCTCGTGCCGAACGGGAAACCGATCTCGGCCATCTTCTGAAACGGTTCTTCGCCGGGGCCAGGGCGCCGCGCTATTTTTCTATCCTGAACTACTTTCAATCAAGTCGCAATTCCGAGTCGGCTCTAGGCAGACTTCGGCGTCTGGTGCGGGACAAGACCGGCATGGCCACGCTTCGCGGCTACGGCCCGCACTACTTGCACTCGATCGGTCAGTTGTATAAGGGTGGGCCGCCGGTCGGCATGTTCGTGATCTTCGTACGCGACAACTACGCGCATCTGGCCATTCCCGGGCAGCCGTTCAGTTTCGATCAACTGATCGCCGCGCAGGCGATCGGCGACGCCCAGGCGTTGATCGCACGCCGGTTGCCTACATTGGTGATTTCTATCGACGGTTCCGCGGCGGCCGGCCTCGAGTATTTCGCAAAGGCACTAGGCCGCGCATTTCGCTAACGAAAGGACAGTTGCATAAGATGTTTGATTCCTGGCGTGGATTTGCCGAAAGCAAACTCTCCGAGCAGTGGCACAGCAAACTGAGCGCGCTGACCAAACACGGCCGCGGAGATATTATCAAGATGACCTCTATCGCCGGCTCGGGACATCCGGGCGGTTCGATGTCCTCGCTCGAGACATACCTGACGCTGTATCATTTCGCACGGGTCAATCCGAGGGAACCGCATGCTGATGATCGCGACCGGATCATCATCTCGCACGGGCATACCTCTCCGGGCGTTTATGTGGCGCTCGGCTATGCTGGGTTTTACGATGTCGACCTCGCGATCTACGGTTTTCGCATGGCCGGGTCGCCGTTCGAGGGGCACGTGGAACGTGGCGTGCCCGGTGTTGAGTGGGGAACGGGCAATCTCGGCCAGGGGCTGGCGGTGGGTGTCGGTAAGGCAATTTACGCGCGCCTGTCGGGCCATAAGTTCCATACTTACGTGGTCATGGGCGATGGCGAACAGCAGAAGGGGCAAATCGGGGAATCGCGCCGCCACGTTGTCAAGTACGGCCTTAATGATCTGACCGTCGTGATCGATTACAACAAACGTCAAATCTCGGGCGCGATTGACAAAATCCTGCCACAAAACATCCGCGGCGAATGGGAAGCCGACGGCTGGCGGGTGATGGAGATTGACGCGCATGACCTGGACCAGGTTTACATGGCGCTGCACCATGCCACGCACGATCACCACGCGCCGCACATGATCCTGGCGCACTCGATTATGGGGAAGGGGGTGTCGTTCATGGAGAACGATGAGGCCTACCATGGCGCTGCGGTCAAGCCTGATCGAGTTGTCGACGCTCTCAAGGAGCTGGGAGTACCTCATGATGACCTGGACACATATCAGGCGCGTCGCAAGCAGGGACCGCCTGCTGAATTCCCTCCACCTCTAGCACACATGCTCAAGGTGAATCCGGGCACACCGACTACCTATGCGCCAGATGCCAAGAGCGACAACCGCAGCGCCTGGGGTAAGGCGCTTATGTCCGTGGCCGATGCCAATATCGGGCGCGAGGATTTCCGCGTGGCGGTGTTTGACTGTGACCTGACCGGCTCGGTTAAGACCAACTCGTTCGCCGCGAAATATCCGGACAACTTCTTCCAGTTCGGAATCACCGAGCACGCGACTGCTGCGACTGCCGGGTCACTCTCGGCAGAGCAGGCACTTTCCATATGGGCCGATTTCGGTGTCTTTGGCATAGTGGAGACCTACAACCAGGCCCGCCTCAGTGATATCAACCACGCCAATCTCAAACTCGTATGCACGCATTCGGGGGTCGATGTCGGTGAGGACGGTAAGACCCACCAATGTATCGACTACTTCGCGCTGCTTAATTCGACCTTCGGCTGGAAGGTCATCACGCCCGCCGATCCGAACCAGACCGATCGGGCGGTACGCCACGCACTCAGCACAAGCGGCAATTTCGCCATAATCATGGGTCGCTCGGTTGTGTCGGTGATGACGGATGAACAGGGTCGGCCGTTCTTTGGCGACAAGTATGTCTACCGCTATGGCCGGATGGAGACAATCCGCTCCGGCGAGCGCCTCGTACTGGTTTCAGCCGGGAATATACTGGCTAACGCCCTTGACGCCTGGAACCGTCTGGCCGCCGAGGGGATCAGGGTCGAACTGATCTCGGTTTCCGACTGGTCGGACCTTCATCCCGACGATCTCGCTCATCTCGCTACGTACTCCGACATTGTCGTACTGGAAGATCATAATGTGAAGACCGGCCTCGGAACCGCGATCGGCTCAGCCCTCGCCCAGCAGGGATGCGCTTCGCGTCTGACAAAACTGGGTGTGAGCGGCTATGCGTCGTCAGGGAAACCGGCCGACCTGTACCGGATGCTCGGGCTGGATGGCGCCTCGGTGGCTCTCAGGATCAAGCAATTGATTGGCGTGATCGAAACGGAGTCGGTATCATGACATTGAAGTATAAGAACAAGAGATGGAGATGCTGAAATCAACCACGCCCACGATAGAGGGGCACAGAGTCATCAAGTACCATGGCCTGGTCAGCGGCGATGCCATACTGGGCGCGAATCTGTTCAAGGATCTGTTTGCGTCGATTCGAGATATTGTCGGCGGGCGTTCCGAGGTGTATGAACAGGAACTACAGAAGGCGCGGGAAATCGCGGTAAGCGAGATGGAGGCCCGCGCGCAGGCGCTCGGCGCGAACGCAATTGTCGGTATCGATCTCGACTACGAAACGATTCATCCTGGCGGCAGCGGCAGCATGCTGATGGTCAACGTTACCGGCACGGCGGTTTCCATTGAGCGTCTGTGAGGTTGAGCATAACAGTGTAACCATGCTGTCGGGTGACTCCCTCATTGTGCTGTCGGGCGACCCTGCCCGACAGACCATGAGGCGGATGGATAATCTCTAATGGCAAGTCTACTGGTCGGATTTATCAGCGGCTCGTTGGTCGAGCTGGCGCGAGTCTCCGAGCGGAAAGACGGCCTCCGCCTGATTGGGCAGTCCGTATTCCATGTACGCGAGTTTTCCAGTTTTGACAATATTCTCAAACTCTACGTGCGCAAAAGCCGCGCGGAGTTCACCACCGCCTGTTTGGGTGTGGCCGGCCCGGTCATACACGAAACTGTCGCCACCACCAATCTTCCGTGGCGACTATCCAGCGCTGATCTGAAGCGCGATTTCGGCTTTCGCAAGGTGCGCCTGGTGAACGACGTAGTCGCCACCGCGCATGGTTTGTCACAACTGGGCAGGGAAAAGATCTACATGCTCAACAGCGGTGTCGAACCGGCCAATGGGAACCTTGGGCTGATCGCTGCCGGTACCGGTCTGGGCGAGGCGCTGATTCATGTCGAGGGCGGCAAGAACCGGCCGATACCGTCCGAGGGCGGCCACTCAGATTTCGCGCCTGCCAACCAACTCGAGGTGGAACTGTGGCAGTATCTCTATTCGGAATTGGGGCGGGTCGAAGTGGAGGACGTTGTATCCTATCGCGGGCTGGAGAACATCTTCAATTTCCTCGTAGACACCCAGGGAGGGCGGCGCGGCCCATGGCTGGAATCAGCCGAGGACCGCCCCGCCAAAATCATCGAGATGGCCCTGGCCGGAAAGGACGAAACCGCCTCGCGGGCGGTCAAGGTCTTTGTCGATTGCTACGCCTCGGAGGCTGCCAGCCTCGCCCTGAAAGGGATGACTCTCGGCGGCGTTTATATCGGCGGCCATATAGCGCCAGGCATTGTCACGATTCTCGATCAGGGCCGGTTCATGCGCCGGTTTGTGCATCACGGCAAGATGGAGAATCTCCTGAGGCAAATTCCGGTCGGTGTGATCATAGAAGAGAAAACTCCGCTGCTGGGCGCGGCGGCAATCGGCATGACCCTGTGATGTGCTCATGGACAAAGCTACCTGTTTTTTGACCGGCCGCTACCTGGCACGAGACCTGCCGTATTATCGTGGGCTGGCGAGAGGGTGTTTCAAAGTTGCTGTCGACGGCGGCTATCGTTTTTTCCTGCGCTCCGGCATGGTGCCCGATCTCCTGATTGGCGACTTCGATTCGCTGAAACGCCTGCCCAAGAAGCTCAGTGCACGCACGAAGGTGCTCACGTACCCGGTGAACAAAGACAAAACCGATACCGAACTGGCGGTTGATCAGTGTATCGAACGCGGGGCGAAATCAATCGATATTGTAGAGCCAAGTATCGGTGAGCCGGACCATTTTCTGGCTAACCTGTTTCTGCTCACTCGACGTTGCGTCTCGCTTGAGCCCAAGGCTCCGAAAATGCGCCTGGTCGGCCCCGCCTACGAGGCATTCTTTCTTCAGGACAGCGGGATCAGGTTTTCCGGCGCGCGAGGCAGTATCGTTTCGATCATACCGGTGTCCGACCGCATCCGCCTGACCTGCCGGGGGACCGCGTTCGATATCTCCGGCGTGCGGATCAGTCGGGGCGAGACCCGACCTGCGCGCAACCGCATTATGGCCGCGCGAGCCGATTTTCAGATTGTGGGGCAAGCCTTTGTGGTCCGGCTGGTTTCACGGCGTTGAAATTCCTTCAGGCCGATGTTGAGTTCAGCTTGACAGTTTGATTGCAGGGCCTATATTCTGGCCCGACCAGACATAAGCGCTGTCGGTTGGGATGCCGATAGCATGCTGTGAGACTGGGGGATCGTCCAACGGCAGGACATGCGGCTCTGGACCGTAGAATCGGGGTTCGAATCCCTGTCCCCCAGCCAAAATCCAGATTAGGCCTCTCGAAAACCATGTCGAGGGGCTTTCGCGCTTACGCAGCGCAACCGGCTGTTATGCCGAGTCCAAGCGCTTACCCCTGGTCTCCGGAAAGGTCCAAATCCAAATTCCTGTCAGGAGCGCGAAAATCGCCGCTAATGATATCCCTGTGCCGAGACCGTGCTTCTCTGCGATTCTGGCGATAGTCACCGGCGTGAAGAACTGAAGCCCACGGGCGATATTGAACGCCGCTCCCATCGCCGTGCTTCGGATTCCGGTCGGAAACAACTCAGAGATCAGCGGCCCATAACCGCCGAACATCCCAGTGCCGAAACCCACAAGAAACATGAACAGCAGTATGACTGTCGGATTCGCTGCGATCGCATCCCACATGAGCGTTATCATCAACAGGCCGAGAGCCATGATGAAACAGTAGATCGAGTATGCCGGCCTTCGCCCGAGTTTGTCCGCTACGAAACCGAATGATGTATAGCCGAGAAAGCCGCCGGTCTGGGTGACAAGCATCCACAGCGCCGACTTCACGAGCGAAAACTGCCGCTGCTGTTGGAGATAGCCCGGCAGCCATGAATACGTGAACCAGTAGGCGGTCATGTCGAGGGTCGCAAGAACTAGCACAAGTATAAACGGTCTGCGGTGAACCTTGGAGAGAAGTAGGCTAAGCCTGTTCTGCTCACTCGATTTCGGCGTAGGGGAATTCGTCAGGCTGAAAGCGGCCGTCTTTCTCCGTTCCAGCCAGAAATCAGACTCTGGGAGACTCCTTCTGATATGAATTACCATCGCTGCCGGCAAAACTGATATGATGAACGACCACCGCCAGCCAATCTCCGGCGCGACGAAGCCGCCGATGACCGAAGCCAGCGCGATGCCGATCGGCGCGCCGGTTTGCATGTATGCGCCGTATCTGCCTCGGACTTTAGGATGAAAGGTCTCGCCTACATACGTCTGTCCGGTTGCCCATTCTCCGCCAACGCCAAGTCCGGTGATTATCCTGAACGCGATCAGCGTCCACAAACCGGTGGCAAAGCCGCACAATAACGTCCCCAGGCTGTATGTCAGAATCGTCCACTGCAATACCGTCTTCCGTCCGCAGCGATCAGAAAGCACCCCGAATACCACACCTCCGAGCGCGGTCGCGGCCAGCGACGCCCCTAGTACGTATGAGAGATCCTGGTTGGAAAGGTTTAGGTCTTTGCCGATGAGAGTCAGCAGAAAAGTGTAGAGAATAAGATCATAGAAGTCGAACACCCACCCTGCCCAACTCATCAACAGAATCTGATAATGAGCTTTGGTGGGTTTGTCGTACTCATTGAGAAGCATGGCGGACTCCTTCAATGCGGCTTGAAGCCGATACTCCCCTGCAAACTCGACTTATTGTCGGTAGATGTCAAGGACTGGATTGCCGATGCGGAACAGCATGGCGTCTGTTCAGTCTCTAGTCCTGTCGGTGTAACTCACCCCATGATATTCCGGCCGCCATCTACGGTAATAAACTGCCCGCAGATCATGTCGGCCTGATTCGAGCAGAGAAAGGCAACAACCTGAGCCACATCCTCCGGCTCGACAATACGGCCGCACGGTGTATGGAACTTAGCGTGGGAGATAACCGTGTCGGCGCCGGGGATCGAGCGCGACGAGCGCGTATCCGCGAGGCCTGCCAGCACGCCGTTGACTCGGATTCCGCGCGGCGCCAGTTCCACTGCCAATCCGCGCGTAAGTGACTCCAGAGCTGCTTTCGCCGGACCGACAACTCCGTAGCCGGGGATAACGCGCCGGCCGCCGTCGCTGGTGATACTAATTATTCGACCGAAGTCGTTCATCAAAGGCACCGCCCGCTTGGCCATGTCCAGAAGCGACCGCGCCGACGCCGCCAGGGTGACATCCCAGTGTTTGGCGGTGGTGTCGATCAGCTTGCCGGGCACGCCAAACGCGGCGTTGGCAATTACTATATCAAGATGTCCACATTCTGACCGAATGACCTCGAACAGGCGTTCGAGGCTATCTTCTTTGCCGATATCGGCGCGGATCGCCATCGCCTGCCCGCCGCGGCTCTTGATCTCCGCAACAACGCCTTCGGCGTCCCCTTTGCTTCGTCGATAGTTGACAATCACCTTGACCCCCTCATCGGCCAGACGAATGGCGATCGCCCGTCCAAAACCGCGTGCCGCGCCGGTCACCAGCGCACATTTGCCTTTCAGTTCAGGATACATTGACATTTCCCTCTGTCTTTGCGTTCCACATCGTTGTGTAAACCACACCGCTGCAACAGCCTGGGGCGAAGATTGTTCCCCGACCGTTTGGGCCGGTTTGGTCCATTATAACGGGAACGGCTTGCCTGCGCAACCGGTTTACGCAATATTGCCGCCGAGCGTTTGAGGCCCGCTGAAGGAGATTCCGGAGTCGCCGCTTTGAGTTGTGAACTGCGAATAATAGACCTGGGTCGCACCCGCTATCAGACCGCCTGGGACTTCCAGAAGGATCTCGTCCGGCGGCGGGCCGAGTCCGCCGTCCCGGATTGTCTTATCCTGACTGAACACGAGCCGGTTATCACGATGGGTCGAGGAACGGATCGAACAAATCTGCTGGTCACTGCTGACAATCTCGCGGCACGTGGTGTCGACCTCCACGAAATCGAGCGCGGGGGAGACATTACCTTCCACGGCCCCGGGCAGGCGGTGCTCTATCCGATTATCGATCTGCGAGAGCGTGGCCGCGACGTGCGCCGGTACCTGCGCGATTTGGAACAGATGGTCATCGAGACGCTCGCCGATCTGGGGTTGGTGGCTAGTGTCAAAGAGGGGCTCACCGGTATCTGGGTCGAGAATCGCAAGGTCGGGGCGATCGGCGTGGCCGTGTCAAAGTGGATCTCGTACCACGGTGTGGCGATCAATGTCAATACTGACCTCGACTACTTCAAACTCATCAATCCGTGCGGGATCACACAGTATCCGGTCGGATCGGTTTCGCAGTTAGTCGGGCGCGAGATCAAGCCGGCGCATTTCAATGAACTGTTGGTACAGCACTTCGCAGACTACTTCGGTTATGAGGCCGTTAATGCTCCCGATGGCGTTCGATACATGTTAGATTCCTTCCTAGAAACACCCTGAGCTATCGACCGGTCGAAGGGTGTCTTTGCTCGCGGCGATTAGTCAGACTTCGACAGGCTCAGTCTGACTTATGTGTAGATTGTGTTGAACTGGCAGTGTTGTGCCCAAAACCATTGTTAGGCCAACTCTAAAGTCACCCTGAGCCTGTCGAAGGGTGACTACAGGTTGCCATAATCCGAATCGCGATTGACGCAGGAGGGGTCACTGAGTCGCGCACACACGATACGTATGAAAACGTGCCCGGCAGATGTCCTCATCTGCCGGGCTTTGTCCCCCCTCATAATCGCGGACGCTCAGAGCACGAACGCGGTGAGACCCACACCGAACTGGACATTCGTGCCGAATGCGGGGTGCCCACCAACGTCATACACGTCGCGTTTCACCCGAAGCGATACGTCAGCTCCTGCCGAATTTCCGAACATCAGTAACGCACCCAATTCGCCACCGAACTTGATTATAAAGAGATCGTCGTCGCCGCCATCGCAGCTCCACGAGCCAAAAGTAGCCAGCCCGGCGACATACGGATACACCGACCCCTTGATCTCTGTTCGGTTCTTCCTGGTGGGGAAGTAGTACGCGATTCTCGGACCGATTCCGAACAGAGTCTCGGAGTAACTCCCTCGCGATCCCCAGAGGAATTCGGTCTCCGCACCGAGAGAAAGGCCGTCCGCTACGAATCCCCCTATTCGCGGATTAAGGGTGATTGTGGTCAGCCCGTCGCCACGCCAGTTCTCGTAAGCCTCGTCCGTCAAGGATTGAAAGAACATCTGCCCGCCGAGACTCACGCTTCCTTTGGAAATCGGGCTGTCGGCTGCGAACGCCGCGCATCCGATACACACTACGCACACAGTCGTTAGACAGTTTTTCATAACTCACCTCCATTGGTTTAAGGTTCCTGTCACTAACAGGCACTGCAATCCGGCTGCCGGAGTGCGCATGATTTGTGAAAGTGCTGTAAGAGACTGCGTAGTCGACAATTCCCGATTCAGCTTGTTGTGTGCGGTCGCCGCCTACACTGGATAGTGACTATACAAGTGGATACCAATTGCGGCACAGACCACTCGCTGTGCGCTCTTGCAATTAGGTTTGAATGTCTGTAACCTTCCCTTGTCATGGCCACGCTCAGACTCAAGCCGAAAGAAGACCGCCGCATCCGCGCCGGACATCTCTGGGTGTTCAGCAATGAAATCGCGGACGTGTGCGATTTCGGCGAGAACGGTGACCTGGTCGACGTTCTTAGCGACCGCGGCAAATTCCTCGGCCGTGCCTACTACAACAAGCACAGCCTGATAGCCGCACGCATACTGACGGATAGAAAAGAAGAGATTGACACAGCTTTCCTCGTGCGAAAACTCCAAGCGGCGCTGGCGTACCGGCAGCAACTGTTCGGAGTGTTTTCGTCGGGACGGGTCGTGTTTTCCGAAGGAGATTTGCTGCCGGGGCTGATTGTCGATAAGTATGATAATTGTCTTGTAGTGCAGATACTGACGCTTGGAATGGAACGATTGCGGGCGTCAATCGTCGAAGCGCTGTTGGAGGTCTTCGGGCCGGAAGGGATACTACTGCGCAATGACTCGTCTTATCGCCAGCTTGAGACGCTGCCTGAGTCAGTCGATGCCGTTTACGGTGCCGTACCGGAGCGAATAGAGATCGAGGAAAGCGGCGCGCGTTTTGTGGTCGACCCGTATCATGGCCAGAAGACCGGGTTCTTTTTCGACCAGCGCGACACACGGGCAATCGTACGCCAACTCGCACGAGACCGTCGCACTCTGGACTGTTTCTGTTATTCGGGCGGATTCGCTGTCAATGCCGCGCTGGGTGGTGCATCGAGCGTGGTAGCAGCCGACAGTTCGCAGAGCGCACTCGAACTGCTGGGGGAAAACGCTGAACTAAACGGGGTCGCCGACAAAATCACAGCCACACGCGAAGACTGCTTTGACTTGTTGCGTCGGCTAAGCGACGAGCGCGGGCATTTCGACCTGATCATTCTCGATCCGCCCGCGTTTGTCAAAAGCAAGAGCCAGTTGAAAGCAGCGGTTGCGGGATACCGCGAGATTAACATGTCGGCTATGAAACTACTCTCACCGGGCGGAATACTCGTGACATGCAGTTGTTCGCAGAACCTGAGCGTGTCGGCGTTTCAGGAATTGCTTCGCTCCGCCGCCCGCGACGCTCACGTCCGTTTTCGCCAGCGCGCCTTCCTGACCCAATCCGCCGATCATCCGATATTGCAGGCGATGCCCGAGACGCAGTATTTGAAGTGCTTTGTGTTGGAGAGATTGTAGGTCGAAACCCCTGCGGTTTCGACCGTCGAATGTGATTGACTCAAATGCGACCATGTATATATTCCTTCAATGACCAACATCCGGAGGTATTTCACCGAGGGGCAAGCGTGTTTTCTCACACATATTACTTACCGTCGGATGCCTATTCTAATCGATCACTTTGACCTGCTTTGGCACGCGATGGAGACCGCGCGTCAGAAACATGCTAGCTCTCGCCGCCTGGGTTGTTCTCCCTGACCACATGCACATGCTGGTCCACGTGAGTGACGGTGACATATCGAGTATCGTGCGCCGGATCAAGCTGTCGTTCTCGACCAATCTGAGAGCCCGTTTGGGGATGCGAGAGGGGCGAATTTGGCAATATCGATTCTGGGATCGGATTATGCGCGACCAGGATGATCTGAATAAGCACATCGATTATATTCATTATAATCCGGTGAAGCACGGGCTGATCGACAATCCGTTCATGTGGCGCTTCTCCTCGGCCGCGGACTATTTGAAGGACGGATATTATCAGTCGGATTGGGGAGTGCGCGAACCGATTGAGTTCGAAGGTGAGTTTGGCGAGTGAAGAATAACAGAATGTCGAAACCGCAGGGGTTTCGACCTACAAGGACTTCTCCTCGGCCGCAGACTATTTGAAGGACGGATATTATCAGTGCCCGAGACAGATGTAGGTCGAAACCCCTGTGGTTTCGACATCCTTGAACCTCTTTGACGAACAAAGACCCGGCAGATGAGGACCCCCGATCAAGTCGAGGGCGGGCATCTGCCGGGCACGATTGTCTTGAGGGACGTCTCCCTAATTCGGTATATGTATCGCCCGCTTGTGGGCGTGGAGGCCGGCTTCCATCAGGGCTTCGGATAAGGTCGGGTGGACCGCCATCAGGTGGCCCAGGTCCTCGGCGGTGCAGTCGAGCTCCATCATCGCGGTGCCGGTGAAGACGATATCGCCAGCGTGCGGCCCGACTACATGTATACCTAAGATCTCATCGGTCTCGGCGTCGGAGATGACTTTCGCGAAGCCATCAGTAGCGAGCGTGGCGACAGCTTTGCCTACTCCCTGATACGGGAACTTGCCCACTCGCACTTTCAGGCCCTTCTGCGCCGCCTCTTTCTCGGACAGGCCGATACCGGCCACCTCAGGGTCGCAGAACACGGCGTACGGCACGCCTTTCCAGTCGGCACTCGCGCCAGAGCCGGCGACCGCTTCCGCCGCGACAATTCCCTCATGCGAGGCCTTATGTGCCAGCAGCAGCCCGCCTGCTACATCGCCAATCGCAAATATGTTCGCCACGTTGGAGCGCATCTTCTTGTCGACCTGCACGAAACCCCTGGCATCTAGCCTAACGCCGATTTTGTCCAGCCCCATGTCTGACGTATTCGGAATCATCCCTGCTGCGACCAGAACCGCGTCGAATGTCTGCTGCTCGCTCGTGCCGCCCGTTTCAATCGTCACTTTCACTTTGCCGCCGGAGATTTCAGATTTGGTCACTTTAGATGACAGCAGGATCTTCATTCCCTGTTTCTTGAGCGCTCGCTCGGTGACAGTCGAGATATCAGTATCAAGCGTGGGCAAAACCGACGAGAGGATTTCAACAATGGTTACTTTCGAGCCGAGGGTCTGATACACGGTTGCCATCTCAACCCCGATCGGCCCTGCGCCCACCACCAGCATCTCGGCAGGCACGTTTGGGATATCGATCGACTCGCGCGCGCCGAAAATCAGCTTACCGTCCTGCTTGAGCATCGGCAACTGCATCGTGCGGGCTCCGGTGGCGATGATGATGTTCTCGGATTCGATCTCAGTCTTGCCGGCCTCGCCGGTGACTTCGATCCTGGTGGGGGAGACGAACCGCGCCGCGCCGACAAACGATTTCACGCCTGCTTTGTCGAGAAGCATCTTGACTCCGCCGGTGAGCCGCTTGACCGTGGCTTCCTTGTGCTTGCGCAGAAGGTCCAGGTCGATCCTGACATTCTCCGCGACCAGGCCGATCCGTTTGGCCTCCTCGATGTGGCGCTTCATCTCGGTGACGTGAAGCAGCGTTTTCGACGGGATACACCCCCAGTTGAGGCAGACCCCGCCGAAGTACTCACGTTCGACCACCGCGGTCTTGATGCCCAGTTGCGCGGCCCGGATCGCAGCGACATAGCCGCCCGGCCCGGCGCCGATAACCACGAGCGTGTACTTTTCAGCCATGTACCAACCTCACTAAGTTCAGATCACGTCGAGCAGCCACTTGTCGGGCGCTTCGAGATACTCGATCATCAGGCGGAGGAACTGCACGGCATAAGCGCCGTCGACCACGCGATGATCGAAAGACAGGCCGAAGTTGAGAATCGGCCGGATGACAATCTGGCCGTCGCGCACCACCGGTTTGTCGACAATCTTGTGCACGCCCAAGATAGCCACCTGCGGCTTGGCGATGATCGGGGTCGAGGCCAGAGCGCCCATGCCGCCGGCGTTCGTGATCGAGATCGTGCCGCCGCTGATTTCGCTTAGTTGCAGCTTGTCGGCATTGGCCTTCTCGCCCAGGTCGCGCATCTCCTGAGCGATCTGAAGCAGCGACTTCCGTTCGCAGTGCTTGACCACCGGCACGATCAGCGAGTTCTCGCGCGCCACCGCCATGCCGATATTGAAGTACTTCTTGACATGAAGATTGTCGCCTTCAAACGTGGCGTTTATCCAGGGATATTTGCGGGCCGCGAATATGATCGCCTTGGCGATAAAGGGCAGGTAGGTGATGCGCACGCCCTTCTCCTCCTGGATCTTGTCCGCGTACTTCCGGCGCCATTCGACCAGGGCGGACATATCGCACTCGTCAAACGTGGTCACATGCGGAATGGTGAACGCCGATGCCGTCATGTGCTCGGAGATCACCTTGCGCACTCCGATGACCGGGATGATCTCCTCCCGCTCTTCCTGCGGGAAGACAAAGTCGGGCTGGACCAGATCGACAGTGTGACGCATCTCGATATACTTGAGTACGTCACTCTTGGACACGCGGCCGTTACGACCGGAACCGCTCACTTTGCGAAGGTCTATGAAGTGCTCGCGTGCCAGGCGGCGTACGACCGGGGACGAGCGGGCGGCTTTAATGCCTGCGGCGATGGCCGCCTCATCGGCGTGGATACCCATCTCCGCGTGATGCTGCACGGTGCCGACAAATTCCTCCGGTGGCGCGGCCACTTCCTGTTCCTGTGGGATATGCTCTTTACCGTCAGGTTTGGTGTCGAATGTCTTGGCCTGAGTCACCACGCCCTCGACATCCATGATGGCAATCTCGCGACCGATCTCGACTACGGTGCCGATCGCCACCAGGTGCTTCTTCATTTTGCCGGCGTGGGCGGAGGGGAGCTCGACATTAATCTTGTCAGTCATGATTTCGACTAGCGGCTCATCGGCCTTGACCGAATCGCCTTCATTCTTGAGCCACTTGACAATGGTCCCCTCGACCACCGATTCGCCCAGCGGGGGTACGATCACTTTGTATTCCATCATAGTCCCCTTAGTACTCCAGCACTTTCTTTACCGCGCGCGAAATCTTGTCGGCGTTGGGAAGGAAGAAATGCTCCATGGGCGGAGCAAACGGCACCGCCGGAACATCGATACCGCACACCCTCGTAACCGGGGCGTCGAGGTAATCGAAAATCTCTTCGGCAATCGCCGCGCCCACTTCGCCCATCACGCCGCCGGTCTTGGAGCTTTCCTGGACCAGCACGGCCCGCGAGGTCTTTTTGACCGATTCGAAAATCGTCTCGCGGTCCCACGGGAGGAGCGTGCGCATATCGATCAGCTCCGCCGAGATGCCGTCCTTCTCCAAAGCAGTCACCGCTTCAGCAGCGCGATGGTACATGAGACCGTAGGAGACTATCGTGATGTCGTTCCCTTTCTTACGTACGGCCGCCTTGCCGATCGGGACGGTAAAATCGTCTTCCGGGATTTCCTCCTTGATCCAGCGATAGAGCCGCTTGTGTTCGAAATAGATCACCGGGTCCTCGCCGCGGATTGCGGCCTTGAGCAGCCCTTTGGCGTCGTAGGGTGTGGCCGGCATGACCACGATCAGGCCGGGCTGGGAGACAAACCACTGCTCGTTGATTTGGGAGTGATACAGACCGCCGCCTACATCCGCGCCGCAGCACACTCGCATAGTGACCGGGCAGGTCCATTGGCCGGCAGTGCGATAGCGCAGCTTGGCCATCTGCTGGATGATCTGGTCCATCGATGGCGTGATGAAATCGGCGAACTGGATTTCCGGGACCGGTTTCATGCCGACCATCGCCGCGCCGACCGAACCTCCGGCGATATACACCTCGGAAATGGGGGAGTCGATCACCCGCTCGGCGCCGTATTTGTCCATCAGGCCCTTGGTTGCTTTGAAAACACCACCATAAAGGCCGATATCTTCGCCGATCAGGAACACTCGCTCGTCGCGCGCCATCTCCTCGTCCAGCGCCTGAGTGATTGCTTCTATGTACGTGACTTTCTTCATGTTCTCACCATTTTGCTAATCGTGGTTCCGCTTAGTATTCATCCCGGCGAACGGGAAACTGCGCCGAGTAGACGTCGTTGTACGCTTCCTCCGGTGCGGAGTATGGCGCCTTATCGACCGAGTCAATCGCCGCATCGATCTCGGCGCTGATCTGCTCGACCATGGCCTCCCGCTTCTCCGTGGTGAGCAGTCCAAGATCCGTAAGCAGTTTTTCAGCGCGCAGAACCGGATCTTTCTTCTTCCACGCTTCGAGCTCTTCCTGAGCGCGATAGTCGGCCGGGTCGATTTCGGAGTGGCCGTACCAGCGGTAGGTTTTGCACTCGATCAGGGTCGGGCCGCCGCCGCTGCGGGCCTTGGCAATTGCGTCAGCAGCCGTCTTGTGGACCGTGACAATGTCGTTGCCGTCGATCGTTACCCCGGGGAAACCATAGGCCTTGGCGCGATCAGCAAAATCAGTGATCCCTGCGGCCAGCGTGGCCGGGACCGATTCGGCCCATAGATTATTCTGGCAGACGTACACGATCGGCAGCTTGTAAATGCCGGCGTAGTTCAGCGCCTCATGCCAGCCGCCGCGAGCGGTGGAACCTTCGCCGAAAAACGCCACGACCACATTGTCCTTCTTCTGAATACGAAAAGCCATCGCACAGCCGGTGCCGATAATAGTCTGTCCGGCGACTGTTGAAGCCGGCGTAATCACGCCCTTCGGCCGCCAGCCGTAATGGCACGGATGGCTCTTGCCTTTATCCGGAGAGTTGCCCCGTGCGTACACCTGGGCGGCGATTATCTCAATCGGCACACCCTTGGTTACGTTGGCGCCGATTTCCCGGTGCGAGGGCGCGATTATATCGTCATCACGAAGTCCGTAAGTCGGGCCGACTGTCGTCGCTTCCTGGCCGACCGCAGAAAAGTAGGTTCCGGCAAAGCGTCCCTGGCGAAACAGCTTGCGAAAACGCTCGTCGAGCAGCCGGGTCTTGAGCAGGTTGGTGTAAAGTCCCATCAGTGTCTGCTCGGAAAGCCCGGTTTCAGCAAGCGCGGTTTTGCCGGCAGATTTGGTGTTCGCAGGCATCTGACCTCCTAAACGATCTATTCACGTGTTTACTGTTCATTATCAAAGAACTACTATAACTATCCTTTCAGCCCAGGGCAACGTCGAGTGTCATCATCACCGCGAAGCCCAGGATGCCACCCATGGTGGCCGCATGTGAGTGCCCTTTGGTCTGCGATTCAGGAACCAGCTCCTCGATAACCACGAAGATCATCGCCCCGGCGGCAAAGGCGAGCGCGAAGGGAAGAATGGGGCGGGCGATAATCACCAGCGCGGCTCCAAAAACGCCGGCGATCGGCTCCACAACCGCCGACAGTTGCCCGTACCAAAAGCACCTTGGCAAGGACATCCCCTCGCGGCGGAGCGGCATCGATACCGCCGTACCCTCGGGGAAATTCTGAATGCCGATGCCGAGAGCGAGCGCGATGGCCCCGCCGAGAGTTGCGGAATCGTAACCGGCAGCTACCGCACCGAACGCCACGCCCACCGCCAGGCCTTCCGGGATATTATGGAGGGTGATCGCCAACACCAGAAGTGTGGTCCGCCGCCAGGTGGTCTTTATTCCCTCGGCTTTTTCACGCGGCAAGAAAAGGTGTAAGTGGGGGAGGAAGCGGTCGATCAAACGCAGAAACGCCGCTCCCAGGAGAAACCCGACTACTGCCGGAACCCATGGGAGATAGCCCATTTCTCCGGACATCTCTATCGCCGGCGCCAGAAGAGACCAGAAACTGGCGGCGATCATCACGCCGGCCGCGAATCCGAGCATGCCGTCGAGGGCGCGGCGGCTTAGCTCCCGAGCCGGAAACACCAGGGCCGCTCCAAGAGCTGTTAGAAACCAGGTGAACAGAGTGCCGATAAGGGCCTGTTGGATCGGATGGAATTGGCTGAGCCAGTCGATCATGGATTCACTCTGTCTCGTCGGGTGGCCTTTTCGCTCAGTCGCGTAGATCGGTCAAACTGGTTCGACGGGTCGTCCTCTGACCCGGGTCTATCGCAGCTCCAGCTCTTCCGGGTACAACTCTTCTTTACCGGCGCCGCATTCAGGGCAAGCGAATTCATCGGGCAGGTCCTCAAACGGCAGACCCGGCTCGATATCAAGCTCAGGGACTCCATGCTCGGGATCGTAAACCCACCCACAGGAGTCACAAACATACCTTCCCATGGCACCTCTTTCCAAACATCAGAGTTATAAATTGGCCCATCGAACAAAAGTTCCCGCTATTCTTGCCTTCGTGGCGTGCGATCCGCAGCCGCCAATCGCCAATCGCTCAGCAGGTTAGCCGAGACGAGCGGCGAGCGCTGAAGCGCGCATGGCGAGAGCCTATTTTACGAAAAACTGCTCGGAATGAATTTGCCCCGGTGTGCCCTTGGAATGGCTGGTGAATCCCTCTCCAAGCAGGATTTCAGTCATTTCTTCTATCATGTATGGGTTTCCGCACAGGAATACGTGTGTATTGTCCGGGCCAGGGCGGAAGCCCCATACCTTGTCCAGTATTCGGTCGTTCCAGAGTTTCTGTACAAAGCCCTGATGGCCTTTCCAGGGCACCGGTTCTTCGTGGGCGTGGCTGAGCGTGGCGATGTATGTGAAATTCGGGCTGACAGCGTCCAGCGTGGTCAGTTCAGAGTGATAGCCCAGATCAGACGAATGATAGGCCCCGTGAAACACCGCAAAGCGGCGCTTGAGTCCCTGGGTGATTTCGGTACGAATCATGCTCATGTAAGGTGCCACGCCGGTGCCGGTGGCGATAAGAACAGCGTGAAACCCTTCGGGCACTTCCGCCAATGTGAACATGCCGCGAAAGCGATTAGACATCCAGAGCGCATCGCCCGGCTTGAGGCCGAAAAGGCGCGGCGAGAGCGATCCGGTTCGCACCAGGCCCACATAGAACTCAAGGAACTCCCGCGCGACCGACGAAGACGCGATCGAATAGGCCCGCATCACCATTTTGCTCGGATCGAGCGGCGGCCGTTCTTCCGGCTCCGCCAGCGCAATGCGCGGCGTCGTACCGGGCAGGCCCAGAGTGGCATACTGGCCGGGCGAAAACTCCGGCAATTCCCATCCCTGCGGCACGACCCGCAGTTTGATAAGGCCGGGAGTGATTTCGATTCTCTGGGTAACCAGAGCGTTCAGTGTTTTTTCAGCCATCCTGGCGTCGATGCAGCAGTCACGTGGTTGGGGCCGCGGAAGTGAACCTCAATGCCGAGTGAACTAATCCTCCAGGGTGTTCCACTCGGCGTCCGCTAGCCACTGTTTGGGCCGTTCGAGGAACTGGATCACCAGCTCGATCGTATTCCAGTGGCGGTGTTCCTCATCGGCAATTCGATTCCAAATCCGCTTCTGGCTTTCGTCATTCATCTCCCCGGCCTTTTCCCGGTAGAAAGTCTCCGATTTCTTTTCCACTTCGCAGGCGAATTCCCACAGCTTGCGAACATCATTGGAGAACGCGATAGTTCCCCCTCGTTCGCTCAATTCCTCGAACACGTTTTTGGCAGTCGTTATGATAGTAGTCTTTTCTGCGTCTTTGTAATCGGCACTCTCGCGGTCGCGCATCGCCCTGAAAAGGTTGTAGTGTTTGAGCTCGTCGTTGGCCAGCTCCTGCAGAATCCGCTTGAGCGCAGGTTCGGCAGTCTTGCCGGCCTGTTCGAGATAGAAGGCCCTTCCATCCTGTTCCATTTTCATGGCATGTTCATAAACGTCCATCGCTGTCTCCTTCCGAAGGTGTAGATAAACCGCCGCGCTTTCTTTTTATGTCGCACACGTGGCCGTCATCGTCAGGCTGCTCGCACCGGGCGCATTTGCCCCGCTCGAAGCGGCCGCACCGGCGAAGATTACGCTTCCGGCGTTTCGGCGTCAACTCCCTTGTCATATCTGTTGTCTCGTATTCGGGTGCACCGGGCTGGCGGTCGGATTCGATCCCTGTCTGGCCCCGCCGATAAAATCGGCAAGAGTGGTACGAATCAGATCGCCCCGATCAAAATCATACCACTCGACTTCAGAGGGATCGTCTTTCATGGCGTCGAAAAGTGGCGCCGAGCCGATCGGGTCGATCATACTCAACGCCCGCACAGCCAGGCCGCGCACCGCCGGATCTGAGTCATGAAGTGATTGGCGGAGATCGCCTACCGCGCTGACGAATAAGTCCGGTCGGCGTTCAGACAGCCGGACGATTGCCGCATGGGTGCCGCGCTCAAACGGCGATTCTCTCAGGTAAGATATCAGCAGCGGGCCGAATTCGTCGACCAATCCTGACACTCGCACCAGTACTTCGCCGATTATGTCCGGTGCGAGGGGAGACAATCCGCCGGATTCGTCGTTCATCAGCCAGAGCTGCCGGCGTATGAAATCCCGCACTTTTTCTTCGTTGGATTCGGCCAGGGCTCCCGACGCAACACCTATCGCCTCCACCGCCCGAAATCGCACCAGTTCGTCGGGATCAAAAGTGAATGATACAAGTGTCCTGAGCAAACCGCGTTCTACGTGAGACAACTGGATCAATGCCGCCCAATCGCGACGGCGCAGAAGCTCCCGCACGGTTTCCTTGCGAATGTGCGACCCCATACTTAATAGTCGAGCAAGTAACCTGCCCGCGCGCGAGCACGCGAGCAGGTTGTACTAATAGGCCCTATTCCGTCTCGCTCGGGGCCGAAAACGTCCGCTGGGCAAGTTCGCGATCGATCTGGAACAACGCCGCGCGCGAGTCGCCGATCATCTTGAGCTGCTGGATGAGGGCGTTCGCCGAGGCTTCTTCCTCGACCTGTTCGTTGACATACCACTGCAGGAATATCTGCGAGGCGTGGTCCTTCTCCGCCTGGGCGATTTCGACCAGGTTGATGATCAGGCTGGTTACTTTCTGCTCGTGTTTGTACACCGCCTCGAACACGTCAAGTGGGCCTTTCCACTCGGACTCGGGAGCCGGCCAGGTCTTGATTATCGCCCGCCCGTCACGCTCGACTACATAGTCGAACATTTTCATGCCGTGGAAGACCTCTTCCTGATATTGGACCCGCATCCAGTTGGCGAAACCGGGCAGGTCGATCGAGTAGAGGTAGGCCGCCATCGACAGGTACAGATGCGCCGACGAAAACTCGGCGGCGATCTGGTCGTTGAATGCGTCTTGCATCTTCTTGCTGATCATGTCTTATCCTTTCCATAGTCCATGCAGGTTGCAGAATTCACGGGCGGAAACGTTATCGGCCGCCACGTGAAAGGTCGCTTCGGGCGGCTGTCCCGCTTTCAAAAACTCGCGGTACGCCTTGCCGTCGGCGACAAGCTCGATCCACTCGATGTAGTGCTTTTCTTCCATCGGATGGGTGATCTCGCCGACCGCCACGCGGAAGCCCCCGTCGATTTTCGTGACCTTGGGGACATGTTTCTCCGTGGCGGCGTCGGTCTCACCTTCCTTCAACAGCCACATGTTCTGTCCGCAGCAGACCAGGGTGCCGCCCGCTGCGTGAACCACATCCACCATGTTTCCACAGACCTTGCATCTATAAATCTGTAGCCTCTGGGTAGCCATCTTCATGGCTCCTTTCCGGTATTCGGTACGTCTATTGAAAATCCGAAAGTCCTCATCTTCAAACTGCCCTGTCACTCAGAAGGGCGCAAAGCCACCGGCTGCCCAATAGTCCTCTTTGAGCATGTCGTGCTGCCTGAGCAGCGCGCGATAATGCCCCGCTTCCCAGTCCGACAAGAACTCGAAGATCTGCTTCATCTCCGTGTCGGGAGACTTCTCGGCCTGCTCACGGTAATACGCCATGGAGTCCTTCTCGAGCTGTATGCCGATAGACAGCGAGGTCATCTCAAAGGCCGCGTCCTGGATGCGTGCCCGCAGCTGATCCGAAAATATCGGCGATATCTCGGACAGTTCGGCTCGGTCTCCCAGCGAAACACTACGGCTCGGCTTGCCGGTTTTGAGCACCGATTCGTAGTGCGCCTGGAGGAAGCGGGCGTGATCGAGTTCCTCGGCCGCGAGAGTCTCGAACACCTCCTTGCCTCGGGAATCCTGGGTGCTGTTTGCGGCCATCAGGTAGAAACTGTGCCCGTATTTCTCGGCGCGAATTGCGTCGAGCAGCGCCTTGGCCAGGGTTTCCTGTTTTGCGTCAAACATACGATTCCGGCTGCCTTCAGTCTTCGAGATTGAACTCCTGAAAGTCGAAGAACGTACCACTGCGAGTCAGATAGTCTATCTCAGCCTGGACGATCGCCTGGTGACCTTCCTCGATTTCGAGGAATCTGCCAAACAGCTCGCCGTCCTGCTTGAGCTGGCTAACCATGCGGCGATAGAAACCGGACGTTTCCTGCTCAAGAGCCAGCGCCTTACGCAGCATCTCAAGTTCCGTATCGTACTCGTTGGCCGATATGTGGGCGCTCAGCTTTCTGACTCCGGCGTCGATTATCTTCCGCGCCGGCACAACCGTGTTAAGCTTTCCCGGTTTGATCCGACCCGTGCTTTGCCATTCGGCAAGCTTTGCTTGCAGGTAGTCAATATGGCCCTGCTCTTCCTTCCCCAGCACCTCGAAAACCCGGCGCCCGGTTTCGTCGCGGATCTTCTTTACCGAAGCCAGATAAGAGTCGCGGACCTTGATTTCATAGTCGATTGCTGTCTTGATCGCTTTTTCGAGAGTCATTAGCTCCTCCGGAACTTTTTTGCCTTACCCGGTTCTTGTCATGATCGAGCGCCCCTTGGCTGTGGCGAGTAAGATACTTGGCCACCTGCCCACATGGCGGCCCGGCGGCAGCTCGTTCACCACAGCATGTCGGATAATCTACTCCTTGTCAATACCGAGGATCTCCTGTCCTGCTACACTCCGTAACATGTCACTCTCTGGTCGCGTTGTCCCTGGGTGAAACCTGGGAACCCGTCCCACAGTCGGGACAGAGCCCTGCGAATTCAACTTGCGGTATCAATACCTGCCAGCCCGATGGTTCATCAATGCCACCATCCACCCGAACGGTTACCGGATCAAGTACATCTTCAATCCGGCCGCAAACGCGGCATCGCAGATGATAGTGGGGTGTCAGTATGCCGTCGAATCTCGCCTCGCGGCCATTCGGCTCGAGTTTTCGTATCAGCCCTTCCTGGCTCAGGAGATCGAGGTTCCGATAAACAGTACCCAGGCTGATATGCGGTATCCTCTTGCGTACCTCGGCGTGCACTTCGGCTGCGGTCGGATGCTCGAGCGATCCCCGGACCTCCTCGAGGATTATTTTCCTCTGTAAGGTGTTGCGCCGGGCTGTCATACCTGACTGATCTTGTCCTTATTAGAAATCGTTATCATTATCGTTATGCACTAAACAGCGGACCGCAGAAAAAGTTCCGGTCCTGATTGGGGCCGTATCATCGATTTATCACCTTGTTAATTAACAAGTTAGGAATATTTCTTGACAATTGAGCGGGCTCGGTTTTCTTGAAGTAGGCGAGTGCGGGCTGGCAGACATAGGACTCCCGAGCATCGAAAGCAAATGTACTTACCGCGTCGACATCACTTAACCGCCGTAACCTCAATATTAGCCTCCTGCTCGGTAATTCTCGGGGGAATCGTGACTGGCGTAGCTGGAGAAACAGTATTTGTCCGCCAAAAAGCCTCTGGGTTTGTGCCCGAGAGAGTCCTCTCGTACCTCGCGGGGCGCGATGAAGATACTGCGCGTGTCTGGGTTTTCTTTACGGATAAGGGGGTTTGGACGCACGCGGAGTTTTTGTCGGCGGCCAAGAGAGTACGTTTAACCGATCGCGCTTTGAGTCGTCGCATGCGTTTGGGCGCGGCCGACGTGCAGTTCGCCGATCTTCCCCTCTCGGCAAGCTATGTAAGTCAGGTCTTGGCACTTGGCGGCACGGTGCGCCGTGTGTCCCGTTGGCTCAACGCCGCATCTTTTGATATTTCCATAGACCGACTGGCCGACCTTGCGGCCCTTCCCATGGTGGCCGAGGTACGACCGGTGGCTGTCTTCCGACGGCCTTTCGAGGTTGGGGAGGATGAGCGCCCCGGCCCGCAAGGCGGCACGATGTCCGGGGACGCACTGGACTATGGCCAGTCCCAGGCGCAGATATACCAGATAAACGTAGCGACCGCTCATGCGCAGGGTTTGACGGGCCGGGGCGTGGCGCTCACAATGACCGATACCGGTTATCGCAAGACCCACGCGGCGGTAGCGGGCGCTGTCGCTGCGGGGCGAGTGCTCGCGGAATACGATTTCGTGATGAACGACCCGAACACTTCCATGGAACCGGGCGATTCGCCCAATCAGTGGAATCACGGCACGCTGACCTGGTCGGTGGCGGGCGGCTACGCGCCAGGGAGGCTGATTGGCCCCGCCTACGGCGCTGATTTCATTCTGTGCAAGACGGAGGATATTACCGATGAGACTCAGGTGGAGGAAGACAACTGGGTCGCCGCATTGGAGTTCGCGGACTCGATCGGGACCGATGTAATCTCCACTTCGCTCGGTTATTCCGACTGGTACACTTACTCCGACATGGACGGTCGCACGGCGGTGATTACGCTCGCGGCCAACACCTGCGACGCGCTCGGTATCGTGCTGGTGGTTTCTGCCGGCAACGCCGGGTATTTGCCTGGCACGATTTCGGCGCCCGCTGACGCGTTTGACATTCTGGCCGCCGGTGCGGTGAACACCAGTGGCTTTGTAGCGTCGTTTTCGTCGCGCGGGCCGACTTTCGACGGCCGTATCAAACCCGAGGTGTGCGCGCTGGGTGTGGATACTTACGGCGCGTCGGCATCCGGGGATCAGAGTTACGCCTACGCCAGCGGCACGTCACTGTCGGCACCTCTGATTGCCGGGGCGGCTTGCCTTTTAATCGAAGCCCGCCCTGAACTTACCGCCCGCCAGGTGCGCGAGGCGCTCAAAGCCACCGCAACGCGGGCGGCCAGTCCCGATAACTCCTACGGCTGGGGGACCATCGACCTGGGCAAGGCCCTCACCTGGCCGGTGGCGTTCTCGGCGGATACCACGCGCGGACAGGCACCGCTTACAGTCACTTTCGCGAATTCATCTTTGCTGCCGGCTTCGGCGCTGACCTGGGACTTTGGCGATGGGGCCTTGTCCGACGATTCCACCCCTGCCCATGAGTATGCTGATCCCGGGATATACAACGTTTCGCTTACCATTGGCACCGAGGAGGGTCAGTTCACTCGTACAATTCCCGGTATGGTTTTGGCCCACTCTGACTCACTGGCCCTGCCAAACATACAGGTCCAGGCCGGCTCACGCGTGCGCATGGATGTCTACGCCCGCAATTTTCTGCCGGTAAACCAGATTGAAGTCCCGTTCTCGTGGGACGGTCCACTGGGAATGTCTTTTGACTCGTTTTCCACCGCCGGCCTTAGAACGTCGTATTTCCCCACACAGAGTATCATCAGCATTGCCCTGGCCCAGAAACGGGCGACCATCTCGCTCAGAACACCCAACACGGAACAGGAGCCGGCCCTGGCGCCGGGGAGCGGTCCGGTGGTCAGTCTGTGGTTCAGGGTACCTCTTCAGTTCGGTACCGCGACCAATCCGGTTACATTTGTCACGTATGGCAGTTACGCCCCCAGTTTTCGCGCCGACACCTATGAGTACGTGACAGCGACAACATCAGGCTCGATTCGTCTTGGCTGCTGTATCGGAATTGTGGGCGATGTTGACGGCGACGGAGGGGACGTGCCGACAATTGCCGATGTGACCCGCCTGGTGGACTATCTGTTCATCACCCAGGAACCGGTCGCGTGCCTGACTGAGGCTGATGTCAACCAGTCGGGCGGGGCCGACCCGGTGTCGGAGGATGTCTCAATTGTGGATGCGACCATACTGATCGACTATTTGTTTGTCACCGGACCGTCGCTGATATTACCAACCTGTCCCTGAGTTGGGCCGCGGCTCCGATCAGCCGCGAATGCACAGGCGAGACATTTAAACGTCCTTGCGGTAACCTAATAGCGGGCTTTCTTTATCTGTGATACTCGCCCAATCCGTGAAGGTACTATGAATTCCGCCGCCCGTTTGATCATCCTCGCCGCGATTCTGCCCGTTGTCCGTTCCACGTCGGCGCAAGTCCCACTCGGTACGACGCCGATATGGTCTTCCGCCGAGCAAGACGTCTACTCAACCGGCATGATCTGGCGGGACTGCAATCGCGATGGAATTATCGACGTGTTCTATTCCAACGGGAACGACATCGTCCAGGCGGCCAACACCATATATATCTTCGGTACCTCGAGCTTCCCGGCTTCGGCATCATGGTTTTCAGCCGATCTCGAGTACTCCGGGCATTGCGCGGTAGGGGATGTCGACGACAACGGCTTTCCGGATCTCTTCGTGTCCAACTATCTTGGCAGCGGCTTCGGCGATCCCAACCGCAGCAATCTGTACCTTAACAACACCGGCTTTCCGCATACCGTGCCGGACTGGTTCACACCGGATGAGCTCTTCTCATTTTCCTGCGCGCTGGGCGATGTTGACGGCGACGGCGATCTTGATATCGCTTTTGCCTGTGGCGAGGGGTACAATCAGGATTACCAGCAGCAGCGCATCTATCTAAACGATGAGGGATCATTCGGAGGAAGTCCCTACTGGCTGTCATCGGCGTCGGGGGCGGCGCTCGATGTTGCCTGGGGTGATGTTGACCGGGACGGCGATCTCGACCTGGCTTTCACGTTTGACGCCGCAGCTACCGCCGTGTTCCACAACAACGCGGGGGCTATCTCCACCACGCCCACCTGGCAAGCGGCCACGGTCGAACCCGGCAATACGCTGATGTTCGGTGACATAAACGGCGATGACTGGCTCGACCTGGTGGTAGCTTACAACAATCAACTCGGCGGACAGGGACGTTTTCGCGTGTATTTCAACGACGGTGCCGGGAGCCTGAGCACCACGCACGGCTGGCAGTCTTCCACCGGCGGTTACGGCTCGGCGCTAGCGCTATACGATTATGACAATGACGGCGACGATGACCTCGCCGCCGGGCGCTGGTTTCAAAAGGTGTGGGTGTATGAGAACCTGGGTACGACCCTTACTACGGCGCCGGTGTGGTCGTCAGCTCTTTCGATGGTGGCCGAGGAGCTGGCCTGGGTGGATATAGACGGGCTTGGGGTGGTTACGCTTGCCGATACCTTTGTGGTCGACGGTTCTACGAAGCTGTTCTACACCGAACATAGCCCTTTGTATGAAATAGACTCGGTGCTAACAGACGGCGCGCTTTTGTCCGAAGCAGATTACTGTTACGACCTTGTGTCAGGCTGGCTGTCGCTCGCGACGGCGCCGGTAATCAGCGCCGTCGGCTACTACCGGTACTCGTTCCACAATGACCTGGCGGTAGCCAACTGGGACACGGTCAATTTGGTCTATGGGAACACGAATCCGCCGTTTGTTGACATAGCCGCCGACAGCACTTTCGGGCCGATCCCGCTGGCGGTTCAGTTCACAGATTATTCTCTAAATGGCATCGGCTGGTTCTGGGAGTTCGGCGACGGCGCTACGTCGACGGAGCAACATCCCCAGCATATGTACGACATGCCGGGCTATTTTAGCGTGACGGTCAGCGTAACCACACCCGAGCGAACGTACCGTCGCACATTCGACGGCATGATCTCGGCGTTCGCCGACACGCTGCGCATGAGTGATGCCCCCCTTGTCAATAACCGGGCAAGAATCGACCTAAGCGCCACCAATTACCTGGCGCTGACTGAGGTGAGAATTCCCTTCAGTTGGGCCGGCCCGTTCAATCTCAGATTCGATTCCATTTCCATTGTGGGCCACCGGACCGAGTTTTTCGACATAAAATCTATCGTCAGCTACGTGCCCGCCACCAAGTCGGCGACCCTGTTTCTCGGGGCAGGCAATGAGCCGCCGCTTGCGGCCGGAAGCGGTTCGATTGTGTCGCTGTTTTTCACCGATCTCGGCTCGGCGGTGTCGGGCAGCAGTCCGATTGTCTTTACCAGCTATGCGGGCCAGAGTCTCTGGCTGACTACCTACGCAGGCGACTATACCCCCGAGACGAGCGACGGCAGTGTTTACGTATCGTGCTGCTCGGGTCGTGTGGGGGATGCCAACGGCGAGGGCGGAGACGAGCCGACAATCGGCGACGTCACTCTCCTCATCGATATGCTGTTCATCTCCGGGACCCAGCCCCCGTGTCTGGCCGAGGCCGACGTCAATCAATCCGGCGGGGCGTTGCCGTCGCCGCTGGATGTCTCGATCGGTGATGTCACCATCTTGATCGACTACCTGTTTATTACCGGCCCCGAGCTCGGCCTGCCGGCGTGCTTGTGACCGCCGAAGGTCAGACGTCACATCTGGCTAAACTCTCAAACAACCTCTCCCACGCTTCGCACTGGCGGGAGTGCGTGTATTTGACGATCGCTTCTTCGTGCGCCGTCCTCCCCAGGCGCGATGCCAACGCCGGATCATCGAGCAGCTTCATTAGCGCCGCCGCCAGTTCGTCGACATTGCGAGGTGTCACCAGAAGGCCGTTGCGACCCGAATCGATAATGCTCACCGTGCCACCGTCATTCGTGCCGACCACCGGCAAGCCGGCGGCCATCGCTTCAACGGTGACCATGCCGTAGCATTCCGATTTCGACGCCAGCACGAAGATGTCCATCGCGGCGTATGCCCACTCGACTTCGGGAAGAAACGACACGAAATGGACATGGTCTCGAAGCCCGTGTCTGTTTACCAACGCTCGAACAGACGCGGCAAAAGCGTCTCCCTCGGCGAAGCTCTGTTCGCCGACAAGCAGCAGATGCGCCCTGCGGTCGTTTTGGTGAAGACGGGCGAGTGCCTCGATGGCGATGTCCTGGCCCTTCTTGGGGTCCAGCCGCCCCACCAGGCCGATCACGATCGCGTCGAGCGGCAATCCCAGTTTTGCGCGAGCGGCTGATTCGTCCGGCTTGCCTGCAGTGAGGGGCGCGATTTCGATACCCTGTGGAATTGTATGCAGGCGTTCTTTCGGGACGCTTGTCTTTTGCAGTACCCGCTCGGCCAGCCATGGCACCGGAGTAACGAACGCGTCGGGGCGGCGGTACAGCCACCGGTGATAGGGATCCCTTTTGTTTTTGCCGATGTGCATGTGCTGATGATAGATGAGCCGCAGGCGGTCTCCCGACAGTGTCCGCGCCAAAGCGCCTGCGAAGTAATCGGCGCTGCGGTGCACGATGAGCCACCGGACGTTGTCCCCCTTGGCGATTCGCGCGAGCTTTGCTGCGCACAGTACATCGCCGGTGCGAAGGCGCTGCACCACCGCGTAAGCGGGGATTCCAGCCTGAATCGCTTCGCGGTACAGCCGGGTGGCCGGGTCACCGTAGAACACCGCCTGCCGGCCGCGCTCTGACATCCAGCGGAGAAATCGCAATACGTGCATCTCAAGCCCGCCCCAGGCCGGCGATGAGCAGTACGACGCGAAGCGATAGTCCTTGAGATCCATGGGCGGAGCAATATAGTCTCCGCCGGGTCTCCGGACAAATCCTCATGGCCCCGCCGCCAGTTGGCTAAGTGGAACCACAATGTCTATTTTCGGGAACTTTTCCGGCAACCCGGCATTATGAGCCTGAAACGAACGCTTAGTTCCGGCTGAGGCGACCAAATCAGCCGACGTCAAGGAGGTCACGAAAAATGGCACACACTCTCGTTAAACTCCCGTACGCATACGACGCGCTGGAGCCGTATATCGACGCTCAAACCATGGAAATCCACCACACGAAGCATCATCAAACCTACGTCACCAAGCTCGACGCCGCCCTCGCCGGCCATCCTGAGCTGGAGGCAAAGTCAGCGGAGGAGTTGATCAGCAATCTGGCTGCAATTCCGGAGTCTATTCGCACCGCGGTCCGCAACCACGGCGGCGGTACGGCCAACCATGACTTTTTTTGGCCGCTTCTGGCAAAGGGGACGACTTTCGGTGGCCCGGCTGCCGACGCTATCAAAAAGCATTTCGGCGGTTTTGATCAGTTCAAAAGCCAATTTTCAACCGCGGCGGCAAATCTGTTTGGCAGCGGCTGGGTCTGGCTGACCTTGACTAAGGGAGAATTCGAGATCGTAGCCACGGCCAATCAGGATTCGCCCTTGTCCCTGGGCAAGAAGCCGATCGTGGGCCTGGATGTCTGGGAGCACGCCTACTATCTGAAATATCAGAACCGGCGGCCGGAGTATATCGAAGCCTTCTTCTGTGTCATTAACTGGAACAGGGTCAATGACTTATACGTCGAGGCGTCAAGGTAGCCTGACCGCTCAAAGATCCGAAGGTCAAGGGCGAGCGGATATCCCGCTGGCCTTTGTTCACTTGGGCTAATCATGACTCACCAGACCGCTATCCGCCGAGAGTCGCTGCTTGACTCTTCAAAATTCACCAATCCTGACGATAACAAGAAAACAGGAGAAAAACAGACAACGCATCATGTACAACATCGAAAAGACCCATTGGGGCTACCGTCTGACATTTGGCGGCGCGACCGATGTCAATGAATTGACGGCCTGGCTGGAGGAGTCCCGTCGAATACTATCCAACCAGGAAGACGAGTTCTACGTCTTCGTCGACATGCGCACCCTGATTCCGCTCGACAAAGAGGCCCAGGTACCCATGTACGAGGGACAGAAGCTTTATCGGGCTAAAGGGATGGTCAGGTCGGTGGTGATTCTGTCAAGCCCGGTCGTGGCCGCCCAATTCCGGCGAATCGGCGGGGAAACCGGCATCGGGAAATGGGAACGCTACATCGACGCTTCCACTGTTGCCGACTGGGAAGAACGCGGCCTGAATTGGCTGTTTAACGAGATCGACCCGGAAACCGCGGCTAATGCGAACAACTCAAGTCGGATCAAGATTGCGCGTTAGGATTAGAACTCTCAACGCCGTTGGGCGCGGAAATCAAGCAATCCGGAAAAGTCGGTCAGGGAAATCCTGATTCGCCACATCCCGGGGCTGCCCGACGCCGTCGAAAAGCCCCCCGACTGGCGCATGTCGGTCTGGTAGACCTGGACGCGGGAGTCGTCCTCTACTGTGATCGAGACATATCCGGCCTGAATCGAGGCCGACTGATCGATATTCGCCGAGGTGCCCTCCATCTGCCAGTAGTAGACCATCACGGTGTCATGATTCCGGACATCGCTCATCCGAAAATGGAAATTGTCCCGGAGGTTTACCACGTTGGGGATGTACGAGGATGTGGGATCTTTGTGGCAGGCGCCCAGAAACAACGCCGCCGAAGCAAGGGACATGGTCAAAGTAATAGTTCGAGTCATAGAGTTTTATACAACCGGCTATTCGTCGAGCCTCTATATGCCAAGTCGGCTGAGCGCGGCACGGAGATTAGCACTTCTTTCGATTATCGGTGATCTCGCCGACAAGTCGTCTGCTGACTACCTCTTGCCGACGCCCCGGGGCGACCGCTATACTTGTCATGATGGTAGCATAACACCCGCTTTTCGCCGAGGAGAACCCATGGCTGCGAAGTTTTCATACGATTGGACTCAATTCTGCCAGAAGATCGAAATCCAGGCGTCACCGGAAAGAGTATTCAAAGCTTGGACCGAGCCAAAGACGATTGTCAAATGGTTCGTGGTCAAGGCTGAGATGGAACCACGCCGCAACGGCCGCCTGCAATGGGAATGGCTCGCCGGAGACAAGCTCGACGCGCGCATCATCGATATCAAGAAGCCGGGCAAGTTCGTTTTTCCTTTCGGCAGCAAGGGGGAAAAAGTGGCGGTCACAATTCGGAAGCAGCGGAGAGGCTCACTGGTCGAGTTGCACCAGTATGACATGAAGGCATCGCCCCGTGACCGGGTGCAGATGCACCTTGGCTGCCGCGAGGGCTGGGCGTTCTTCCTTTCAAACCTGAAGGCCTTTCTCGAACACGGAGTGGATCTGCGGAGCCACGATCCCGCCAAATCGTATCGCCAGGGATTCGTAAACAGCTGATAGTCGGAACCCCGGGGGGCGACGCCACATGTTGAATTGCCAACCGGCCCCAAGACTACTATACTATTAAATTATGGTACCCGATCACACAGCGAGTTACGGTCGGTTTCGAAAGAGGAAGGATTGATCGAGGACGAATCAGCGCTCATTGCCGCCGCTTTGAAGGGAGACCAGAAGGCCTGTGCGCAACTGGTCGATACCCACCGGGCCGCGATTTTTCATATCATAAATCGTATCGTTCACAACGATGAAGCCGCGCGCGACCTGGCCCAGGAAACCTTTATGAAGGCCTTCGCCTCGCTGGGCTCCTACCGCTCGGAGTACCGTTTTTCCACCTGGCTTTACAAAATTGCGGCCAACTCCTCGATCGATTACCTTCGCAAACGGCGCATACAGGCGCTGTCTCTGGATTCCCCTGTGGAAACCGGCGACGGCCGGATGGAAATAGAGGTCCCGGACGACACCCACAACCCCGAGCTGGAGCTGGTCCGCAAGCAGCAGCGCTTTTCGATAGACGAGGCGATTGATTCCCTACCGCCCAAGTACCGGGAAGTCATTATCTATCGGCACAAGGACGATAAATCCTACGAGGAAATAGCCGATTTACTGGTTATACCGGTCGGGACGGTCAAAGCCCGCATTTTCAGGGCGCGGGAGCTTCTAAAGCGGAAACTCAAGAACATTTAGCCGATCCCGGTCCGGCGAGGACGAGCATATGCGCAACGGATGGCTCATAGCGGCGCTGAGTCTTTTGGCGTTTTCTCTCGGACCGGCACCGATGTCGACGGCCAAGGAATTCCAGTTCGACTACCAGAAGATTCTGTCTACCGGGCAAGATGCCGAACTGACCCTGACCTATGTCAGCGGCAATCTGCTTCTGACCCAGAGCGATGACGACCGCCTCATCATCGAGGCCCGTAAGCGAGTTAGCGCGGTCAGCTCCGATGAGGCCCAGATCGCTGCCGATCATATCGAGATCAAGGTGGATCAGAAAGGCCGCAAGGTAACCGTGGCCGCCAATTACCTGCGAATGCGAAATCAATCCCGCACCTTCTGGACCAAGGTTCTCGGCACTGGGGGCGAGGATGCTTTCGGCCAGGTCGATTGGTCCATCCGCGTGCCGGTCGGCACCAGAGTGAGCATTGTCAACACCGACGGCGCGGTGAAAATCAGTCACGTAGCGGGGGACGTTAGTGTCCGCAGCTCGGCGGCAGACATCGAGCTAACAAGTATCGAGGGCAGCGTGAGCGTGGAAAGCTCCTCCGGGTCAGTGGCCGGCGAGCTTTTGTTCGGCTCGGTCGATATTCGCCAGGCGCTGGGCAGGATCGACCTTAAATTCGTCGAGGGCGATATCAGAGTGAAATCGTCGAGCGCAGCAATCAGCATACGCCAGGACCAGGGGGCGCTCGATCTGACCACTGGATCCGGCAATGTCGATATTCAGACCAACCTGGACAGCTCCCGTGATTACTTTGTCAACACCGAAAGCGGCCACATCCGACTGACTATTCCGGAAACATCGTCGGGTGATTTACGAATAGAATCCCAGACGGGCGACATCAAGACGGAGATACCCATCACCATAAAGTCAATGTCGCGCAAACAGGTGGAAGGAACGTTCGGATTCGGCGGCGTAAAGATAAACTTGACATCGGTGTCCGGTGATGTGACCGTAGCACAGTTCTGACTTCGGTTTACACATAGGACTGGTGTAACCATGAGGCCCGGCTCAGGCAAATTCACTTTCATATCGGTGCTGCTTGCCCTACTGATAGGGGCCATGCCCGCGTACGGGCAGGAGTCGGGTGACACCGGATTTGTGGACGTCCGGCCTGAGCCGCGCCCGGCGCCTTCCTCTCCATCAGCCCTGAGATTCGTCGAAATCGAATTGACTGCCGAGGGCGTAATCGCTTACGACAGCGCCGGCGGGCGCTGGGCCTACGATTTTGAGAGACATCGGTTTGTTTCTGCTCCCCTCGAGGCTGGTTCCGAGGCCGGGGGCCGGGAAGCCGGCGATCGCGATGAAGTCGTTCCGCCGGTGGCCGTGCGCTGCACCGAGCGGAAGGTGGTCGACTACCCCGCGCTTACCGCAGTTTACGTTGGCTATGACGAATTTGTCGACGGCGACATCGTGGCCTATAGCCGGGTAACAGTAAAAGGCTGGGTCAAAGGGAAGGTGCAGTCATTCAGTAAGGCGGTGCTGATTGCGTCGACCGGGCAGGTCGACGGCGATGTCCAGGCTCCCCAGGTGGAGATTCGCGAGGGGGGGGTGGTCCTCGGCCGGGTGATCGAAACTCCCACGTACGAGATTCCGGTGGACGTAATTGCCTCCGGTTTTTCCATGGCCGGAATCTGGGTGGTGTTCGGAATCAGCATTGGCATCCTGCTGATAGCCTTCCTTACTCTGTCCCTGGCGCCCATGCGTGTGGCCAATTTCACCGAATGCATCGAGAACCACCCGGTTAAATCCAGCTTCATGGGGTTGCTGTTCCTATTCCTCTTGCCGATAATCGTGACCCTGGTATGCCTCACCGTAGTCGGTCTGCTCGTAGTGTGGCTCGTACCGCTGGCGTACTTCGTGGCGTTCGCGGTCGGTATGTGCGCGGTTGGCATGCAGGTGTACACGTTCGCAGCGCGACGTCTTGGCCGCCACGCCCCCGGAACCTGGCTGGGATCGCTGGCGGGAGTGGCTTTCTATGTCGGCCTCTGGACTCTCACCGCGTTTATGCTGGGTGCAGCCTCGGGACACTGGCTGGCGGCGGACGCGCTGAGCGTCTTTCTGCTTGTCATATCCATCATTTTAACCTGCTACCCGCTTTTGGCCGGAATCGGCGCCGCCGTGATGACCCGGATGGGTGGTCGGCCGTATGTGAAGCGAACGTCCACGGCCACTCGGCACCCTGAGCCTGCCCCCGCTCCCGCGCCGCCACCCATGCCGGAGGCCATGCCCCCGGTTGAGCCCCGTACGCCCCGTCCGCCAATCCGTCCGATGCCTTCCGATCCCTCAGCATTCGGGCCACCCGATTCCCCGGAAAACTGAAACAAATTCCCTCCCGCTCCAGTAAACTTAACATGGACACATCGGTGCTGTGGTTTAAGGAGATGGGCTAATGGTCACTTTGAAATCGGCGTTTCTCAGTGCTGCTTTTTGTCTGGCAACCGCGGGTTGGGTGCATGCGGACCGCCCGGAGCGAGTCACTGAGGTGGTTACGGCTGATGACTGCCACCAGGCGGAGGTCCGACTCGATTTCGCTGCCGGAACCATCGCTCTCGTTCCTGCGGACATCACCGATCTGGTGAAGCTCGATATATATTACACCCCGGATGCCGTTCGCTATGACGTGGACAAAACGGTCAGAGGCGATAAGTGTATAGTGTATCTGGAAAGCGAGCGCCGTCGCGGCTGGGGCGACGACGACGACTCGGAGAATGAATGGACCGTCCAGTTATCAAGAAAAATCCCCGTGTCGCTCGAAATAGACATCGGCGCGTGCGAGGCGAGGATGGACCTGGGCGGCGTTCCCCTGACCGGATTTTCGCTCGATATCGGCGCCGCCGATCTGGAAATAGACTTCTCCGCGCCCAATCCAAAAGAGATTGACGATTTCAAAGTCGATTGCGGCGCGTCGGCACTCGAAATTACAGGTCTTGCCAACGCAAATGCGCGGTTGATGGAATTCGATGTCGGTGTCGGTTCTTGTGAGATCGACCTTCGCGGGGACATCAAAGGCGAGGTCAGCCTCGATATCAGCGTGGGGATGGGTTCGATGGACGTGATTGTCTCGAAGGGTACGGCCGTGAGGGTGGAAGGCGATGACCACTGGTTCTCCGATATCGGTTTCCGCGGTATAGACCTGGAAAAGGTCCGGGACGGGGTCTGGGAGACGGAAGATTTCGATACCGCGACGGATCGCATTGTCATTTCCGCCGACGTAGCCATGGGATCGATTGACATCCACGCCAAGCGGTAGTACCGCGGTTGGCCCCTCAAATGTGCGTGTCTCGGGGGGGAACGCTTCACCTGTCCGCTCGGGCGGAACTCGCGGCGCCGGCTTATCCAATTTCGCTCAAATCCGTGTATAAAGCCTACGGGAACCGACACCGGAGACATCTGTTGTTGACCTGCGTGGATCGGTCGGCTACGCTTGGGTGGTTCTAGGACTGTGTTGGGCGTGCCACCAGACAAGGAGTCAGATGAAACGAGTTTTATCGCTTGTGCCGGTGGGCATAATGTTGTTTGCCGCACCGAGTGGTGTTGCAGCCACCTATCAGGAGCAGGTATATCTGGCCCGTGACCGGGTCATGCCCGCGCTGGTGCACATCCAGCCGGTGGTCGAAGACTACCGCACCGGCCAATTGAAGAAACAGGCGGTGGTGGGATCGGGGGTGATATTTCACCCCGACGGTTATGTCGTTACGAACTATCACGTGGCCGGCAAGGCCAAGCGGATTATCTGCACGCTCAGCAACCGGGAGCAGCTCTCGGCCGATTATGTCGGGGGCGATCCGGCCACCGATATAGCCGTTCTTAAGCTCCGTCTGAACGATTACAAGGGAAAGATCGAGGCTGCCGTACTCGGCAATTCCGATTCGGTCCAGGCTGGCCAGCAAGTGCTTGCGATGGGCTCGCCACTCTCACTGGCCCGGTCGGTTTCGGCGGGCGTGATCTCTACCAAGGACCGCTACTTCTCAGGCGAATACCGGCTTCCGTCGGGCGAGAAAACCGGCCGCTACAATCTATGGATTCAGACCGACGCCGCCATCAACTTCGGCAACTCCGGCGGCCCGCTGGTCGATCTATCGGGTCGTGTGATCGGCATCAACTCGCGCGCTACTTTCATGGCCAACAACCTCGGCTTTGCCATTCCCGTAAACGTCGTGAAGGAAGTGACCAAAGCCATTCTGAATGACGGCCATGTCACGCGGAGCTGGATTGGTGTTACCGCTCAGGCCCTCCAGGAGCTGGAAGATTACTTCGGCACCGACCACAATCGCGGCGTTCTGATTGCCTCGATAGATCCGGGTTCGCCCGCTGTCGAGGCGTCGCTGATGGCCGGCGATATCATACTCGAGATCGACGGCCGACCGGTCTCGGCCCGTTTCGTTGAGGAACTTCCCGCTTTCTACAACAGCATAGCCAGCCATGCGCCCGGCACCGCGATCACGCTCAAGATCCTCCGCGGCGTGCAGGAGCGCCAGGTCACGGTGCTGACCCGTCCGCTCGGCCAATTGCAGGGCGAGGATTTCGAGTGTGCCAAGTGGGGCTTTACGGTTCGAGATATTACGCGTCAGATGCAGATCAGCCACCAATTGCGGGATTCGGCCGGTGTGTTTGTCACCGGTGTCAGGAGGGTCGGCCCGGCGGACCTGGGCGGACTGAACCAGGGTGACGTCCTGCAGGCGATCAATCGTGAGCCGGTTGAGAATCTTGACTCACTGGTAATTCGATACAATCAGCTTATCGAGGCCGGCGACCGCAAAGTCATGCTGACTGTCAAACGCAGCGGGGCTACGCGGATAGTCGTGCTTAACCTTGAACTCGCCGGCGCGGAGCAAACCAATGAGTAATGTGTCATCAAGTCCAGTATCGATGGTTACCAGCGCCGTTGCCCTTGCGTGTGGCGTGGGATTGCTGTTGGCCCCCGAGTCGTACGCTCAGTCGTTTGATTTTGCCCGTTTGCAGCAGCGCATAGTTCCGTACACGGTCATCCTGACCATCCAGGTGGAGTATTCGTTTGGGACCGAAGTTAACGAACAGGAGGAGCGGCTGCTCGGTACGATTGTGCGCGAGGATGGTCTGATTGTCTTCGACGGCGGCTTTCTAAGTGAGGCCAACCCGTTTGTGCCGACAGGCGGAATGGTCTTCCGCTCCACGCCCCGGCGCATCAGGGTGACGACACTGGATAAGAAGGAATACATGGCCGAATACGTAGGAGTTGATTCCTACACCGGGTTGGCCTTCGCGCAGATTACGGGCGCAGGCCGCAGGTTCTCGCCTGTCAAGTTTTCGCCTGCGAGCCGGTTTCCGGTCGGAAGTTGGGTTGCCACTCATGCGTTGTTGCCGGAGTTCGTCGATCCTCCGATCGCGGCGGACATAGGCATGATCTCATCGGTAATCACCGACCCGGAGGTATTCCCGCTCATTGTCGGTTTCAGCCCGCTCGAACTTGGATCAGTGCTCTTCGATGAACGTCTCAACCCGGTGGGACTGCTGGGGCGTCTGGACGACCCCTCGGGACGCTCCTCCGATCCCGGCCGGATGGAATCTTTCGACCGCATGGAGATTCCCCTGTTTGGAGTGGTCACTGCTGAACGATTAAGACCTCTGATTGCCAATCCACCCCGTCGCGGGCAGGCCGCCCGCTCGTGGCTCGGCATCACCATGCAGGCGCTCACCCAGGACATTGCTGATTTCCTCCGGCTCGGCTCACCGGGTGGGATCATAGTCAACGAAGTTGTACCTGGCTCCCCAGCGGCTGCCTGCGGGCTGGGTGTCGGCGACATAATCTACGCTGTCAACGGGCGACGGGTCGAGGTCGATCGTGAGGAAGAGCTTTCGGTGTTTCAGAGAGAGGTCGCCAACATAGGAGTCGGCGCGCCGGTTGAATTAACCGTCATTCGCCCGGACAACGACCGACTCGATACGCTTACCGTTCTCGCGGTGCTTGCTGCGGCCCCGCTGGCGGCCGCCGATGCCGCTGATTTCGAATACAAACCGTTCGAACTGACAGTGCGCGACCTCGTGTTTTCCGACTATGTCGGTTACAATGTCGAGCAGCAATCTCTCACCGGCGTAGTCGTGACCAAGCTGCAGCTCGGCGGGCGGGCCGACGTATCCGGGCTGTCGCCTGGCGATGTCATCCAGCGCGTCAACGATCAGGAAGTCGCATCAGTGGGTGATTTCGCAGCGGCGATGACTGCGCTCGAAGCGGGCGGGCCGTCAGAAGTCGTCCTTCTCGTCTGGCGCTTTGGACAGACTCTTTTCGTGAATGTTCGGGCGGAATAGTCTCGCAGCGGCCAGGCAGGTGAGAAAATCTCTGCCTATTTCTGTCGCAAGGCCGTATATTAAAGCGCGTTGATCAAGGCTCGTACAGAGTTTCGCGCCTCGGTCTAAGCCGCCTTGTTTCAGGCGGTTAGGCGGGTTGGTCGTGGCCTCTGACGAAGCGTCGGACCGGTCTCGCTGCGTGGTCGGGCGCGGCACGGGCTTTGCGCAAAGCCAGTCAGGCCGAGTTGTGGATGGTCGGTCGGTGGCATCAAAGCAAGCCCTGCTGCGTTGCGAAAGGAAAGAGTATGAGAAGAACGCTAACGGCAATAATCGTCTTCGCCCTAACTCTCGGGATCACGGACGCTGTGGTCGCCCAACTGCCGTATAACGGAGTGGTCACAGTCGACTCGGCCCGGGCCAAGCCGACCGAGTCCGTGGCCGTTAATGTCTGGCTGCGAAACAACGACATCGCCATTTCCGCGATCACCCTGCCGCTCAAGTTCTCCAGTTCCGCGCTCACGCTTGATTCCGTATCTCTGGGGGGTACGATCTGGAGTCCCGACTTCTCCGGGTATTATGTGATCGACAACACGGCGCGTACCGCGCGAATAACCGTGCTACCCAACGACATGGTCTACCCTCTGCCGTCGCTCAGCTTCACCAACGGCATCGTGGCGGTGCTGCATTTCAGGGTGGCAACGTCGGCCACTCCTCAGCGGGTGGCGATCGATTCGATTTACGCCGACAGCTTACTGGGCAGCAATATCCACATTTACACCCGAATCGATGTTGCCGATAACACCGGCACCGGAGTCTACCTGCCGGATTTCACTCCGGGCTATGTTGAAGTGCTGCTGCCCACCGGGGTTGACGATGAGACCGGCAACGGCCTGCTGCCGACTGAGTTCGCTCTCGATCAGAACTACCCCAACCCGTTCAACCCGACTACTATTATTCGCTACGCATTGCCTCGGGCGGGAAGCGTACGGCTCCAGGTCTTCAACATTTTGGGACAGGAAGTTGCACTGCTTTTTGAAGGGCACCGTGATCCGGGCGTCTACACGTACGAATTCGACGGCGGTAAGCTGCCATCGGGCATCTACTTCTACCGCCTAAGCCACGATGGCGGTACAGCGACGCGCAAAATGATGCTCGTTAAATAAACGAACCGGCCCGTTCTGCCGATACCTACGGGGACAGCGTTTACGCGCTGTCCCCGTTGTTTTTTGGGGCATATGGGAGTCGGAATGACCCAGGTGGCCGAAATACAAACTCAGACCAAAGAAGTCAGAATCGGGCCGTACGTTCTCACCGGCAAGATCGGTCAGGGGGGTATCGCGGAGATTTTCCGAGCGCGCCAGGAATCGCTCAACCGTGATGTAGCCATCAAAATCCTGTTTGCCCGGTTCTGCAACGATTCCGAGGTTCTTCGTCGCTTTGAACGCGAATCGGTGGTCATTGCCCGCCTGAACCATCCCAATATCGTGCATGTAATCGACAAGGGGAAAGCCGGCAATCGCTACTACTTCGTGATGGAGTATGTCGACGGAACCTCGCTCCGCGAAGTAATGGACTCGACCAAGATTCCCCGCCGCACCAAGCTCGAGATGGTGGCCCAGATCTGCAAAGCGCTGGACTACGCTCACAAGAACGGCGTTATCCACCGCGATATAAAGCCGGCCAATATCCTGATCGATCGCGAAGGCAACCCGATGGTGGCTGATTTCGGGATTGCCCAGATCGTGACTTCCGGCGAGGGGGAGGTGACCGCCTCGGACATGGTCATGGGCACCCTGGCCTATATGTCGCCCGAGCAGAAAATCAGCAGCACCAATGTCGACCAGACCACCGATATCTATGCGCTCGGCGTCATTGTTTACGAAATCCTCACCGATAAGAAGCCGCTGGGACGGTTCAAGATGCCGTCGGAGCTCGATCCATCGAATCCTCCCGAGTACGATCATCTCGTCCAAAAATGCCTCGCCCCGGAACCGAAAGACCGCTTCCAGTCGGCCAACGATCTCAAGAACGCGATTTTGAACGCAATAGGCGGCGGCACAACGATGAAGCGGACCTCCGATTACGCGGTGGCCGATGTCGAGTCGTTTGTGGGGCACTGCCAGTATCTGGACACAATCAAGGAGAACAAGTTCGCGTCGACTATTCTCGTTGAGAATAAGGTCAACAAGCGGCTGTACGTGATTAAGAAGCATACTCGAGGAGAAATCGGTCGCAAGGAAGCGAAGCTGCTGACCACGCTCAAGCACAAGAACATCAATAACATTCTCGGCTCGGGCGGTGATCTCAAACATACTGTCGTAGTGTCCGACTACGCCCAGGGCGGATCGCTGGCGGAGCGGATGGTCCGCAAGTACGACTGGGAAAAAGCGATCGCCATCGGCCTCCAAATCGCCGCCGGACTTGATTTCGCCCACAAGAACAACATCGTGCACGGCAACCTGAGACCATCGAATATCCTGTTCGACGCCGACGACACAGTCAAGATTGCCGATTTTGGTCTCCCCGCTCACTATGAAGCCACCCCCGGCAAGAATTGGTACGGGCCGCCGGAACGGAAACAGTCGAAACTAGGCGATATCTACGCCATTGGTGTCATTCTTCACCAACTGTTAGCCGGGCGGGCCCCCACGTACGACGCCTCCGGTACACTTCGATTGGACGACATAGCCGGCCAATTACCCGATGAGATCCAGAAGATACTCACGCGGCTGCTGGCAATTCGACCCAACCAGCGTTACCATGCGATGGGCGAGATGCAGCTCGACTACGAGGAGTTTGATAAGCGCAGACAGATCGCGCTTCGCCGCGAGCAAACTCAGGTTGCGCCGATCCAGCCCGAAAAGCAGTCGGTGCCGCCGTGGATGTTGGTCGCTGCCGGCGCAATCCTCGCTATCACTATCGTACTCGTGCTCTTCTTCTCAGGCGCTTTCAATTGATCGAGGGGCAGACCGGAGGTCTGCCGCCCACGAATCACCGAGTGGCAACCGAAAGGTCTGCCGCCCACGATTCGCTACTCCACATTTTCCAACCGCTATCGCCGATTGACAACCCTCCGGAACCGGATATATTCATTATAGTACTCGCTCCGAAGGGCCTGTTACGATGCAGCATCCGACTTCTCGATTTACCCTGATTTTCTCCGCCATGCTGGTCACAGTCATTTGTTTGTCAGTGGCACAAGGAGCGTCGGCCCAGGACCCGCGCGATCTCGGCGCACCGGACTCGATTTTCGCAGCGATATCTCAGCCTCGCCTCGGAGTGGACTCGGTCGCAGCAGTCGCCGTGTATTTTTTCAATGATGCCCAGCCGGTAGTGGGTGCGTCGTTAGGTCTTTCGTGGGACAGCGATCGCTTCAGCTTTGACTCCGCCGTGTTCTCTCCGGCTGCCTCGGCAGCCTTCTCGTTGTTTCGGATTGTTGACTTCAAGGGGAATCGTGATAGCACCAATACTCGCCGCCTGTTTCAGTGCACCGGTGGCGGGCTTCCGTCGGGAGCGCTCGTGGCGTCGTCCTCGCCCAAGTTGATTGTCACCTACTATTTCACCATTTCGGGGTGGGCCGGTGGCGAATCGTTCTGTATCGACTCAGCCGATTTTGTGCGTGCGTCGTTTGTCGATCCCGATGCCGGCGAGTACAGTGTCAACTGGCGCGGCCAGGAGTGTGTTAATGCTGGTCCTGACGGTGACGGCGACGGGGTCGGCGACACCTGGGACAACTGTCCAGGCCTGTTCAATCCAAGTCAGGCTGACGCGGATAATGACGCTGTCGGCGACGATTGCGATGAATGTACGGACACCGACCAGGACGGTTTCGGCAATCCGGGTTATGCGGCCACAACGTGCACCTTGGACAACTGTCCCTTTGTATCGAACCCGGGGCAGGAGGATGAGGACTCCGATGGGGTCGGCGACGCCTGCGACTCCGACTGTTGTATGGGGCGGGTGGGTGACGCTAACGGTGAGGGCGGCGACGAACCGACTATCGGCGACATAACGACCATCATCGACGTGTTATTCATATCGCAGCAGCCGGAGTTTATCCCGTGCGTGGCCGAGGCCGATGTCAACCAGTCCGGCGGCCAGAACCCGCAGTTAACGGATCTGTCTATCGGGGATGTGACCTACCTGATTGACTATCTGTTTATTACTGGGGCGACACTGGGATTGCCGGATTGTTTGTAGAATGTAGGTCCGGACCCTTGTGGTCCAGACACCCACGAATCGCACGGAACCTGTCGAAGCGTGACTCATCCGCTACTGATGTGGTCTTGGGGGCGGGTTTGCTTCCGTCACACCCACATCATTACCCACTGCAAGGTCCCTGTCGAGAAACTCACCGTGTGGTGGCGGCCCCCGCCGCGGCGGGCTGGCCGACAGTCGTAAGTTTCGAACTGTCGGGCAGTGGCGCCCGACAGCACATCACGCAACATCTCTCGGCTATTGAGACAGGTCCCAGGCGGAGGGGCATCCAGAGCTTACCCCACCTCTTCCGCCAACTGATACCGTCGGTAAATCTTGGCGTACTGTCCGGCGCGGTTGATGAGTTCATGGTGGGTGCCGGATTCAACTATACGGCCGTCGTCAAGCACGAACACCCGGTCGACCAGCGCCAGTGTGCCGGGGCGGTGCGTAATCAGGATGGCGGTCAGGCCGGGCATCACCTGATGCAGCCTGTCCCACAGTGCTGCCTCGGTGCGAGAGTCCAGCGCCGACGTGCAATCATCCAGTATCAGGATCTTCGGCTTGCCGACCAGCGCCCGTGCCAGGCCGAGCCGCTGTTTCTGACCGCCGGAGAGCATCATGCCGCGCGTGCCGACTGTCGTGTCCAGGCCCTGCGGGAAGGCGGCGATTTCGTCTTTCAACTGGGCCACATCAATTGCCCACTCAATCACCGGCTCGGCGATTTCGTCGCGGCCGAGCAGGATGTTATTGCGGATCGTGTCGCTGAACAGCACCGGCTCCTGCGGGACATAGCCGATAGCACGGCGCAGGTCTTCCAGTCGGAATTGGCGCAGTTCCTTCCCGTCGAGCTTGATGTTACCCCCGGTGGGATCGACCAGACGCGGAATCTGATTGATCAGCCAGCTCTTGCCCGCGCCGACCCTTCCCACCAGAGCGATCTTCTGGCCCGCGCCGATCGTCATCGTGACTTCATCGAGCACGCACCGGTCTGATCCGGGGAAAGTGAGGGTGACACCCTCGAAGGCAATGTCGCCGTGCGGCTGCGAATCCGTGACCGCTGCACCGAGATCGGTCACGAGTGGTGGGACATCTTCCATCGCCTTCAGGCGGTCGATCGATACTGCCGACTGCCGCGACTTGACCAGGAACTGGCCGATATCAAACATCGGGTAGACCAGCCAGGCCACATAGTAGATGAACGCGGCCAGTGCACCCACCGACAGACCCGAGGAGATCACTTTGTAGCCGCCGATCACCAACACCGTGACAAGCGCAATCTGCCAGAGATACTGGTACATCGATTCGATCACCGCGGTCAGTCGCACCGCGCCCAGTTCGGCTTTGCGGCGTTCAAGCGCCGCCTGCTCGAATTTCTTCTTCTGGGCGTTCTCGCGTACGTACGCCTTGACCACTCTGACCCCGGAAAAGCAGGCCTCCATGACATCGTTGAACTTTGATATCCGCGTCTGCAGATGATCGTACCGTTTGTCCAGCGCCGACGAGCTCCGGAAAAAGATGAACACAAGAATCGGCAGCGGCGCGGCCGCCCAGAGGGTGAGCCACGGGTCGAGACTGAGCATCATTACGGTGATGACGATCACATACAGCAGCGCCTCATACAGGCGGAAGATACCGGAGCAGGCGAACCAGGAGAGCTTTTCGGCGACATCGTCGGTCAGGCGAGTGACAATGTCACCCGTCCGGAACTTATTGAAGAAGTCCGGTCCCTTGGTAGTGATCTGGTTGAACGCATCCTGCCGGAATTCCCATTCCAGCTTGGTGTTCATCCAGGCCCGATGTGACTGCACGAAAGCGTAAAACGCGCACGAAAACGCGCCCAGCGCGATAAAGGCGACACCGAACGCCGAGGCGGGCGTCAGGCCGAACGCGTCGCCCCAGCCGATCACCCAGCGCGCCACGAAATGGTCGGAGACGTTACCGGTAGTGAGATGATCGACCGCAAAGCCGAACAATTGCGGCACGGTGACACTAATCATCGCCTGTACCGGGGTCAGGAACACGAGCACGCTCAGCACGTACGGGTGCCGGCGGTAGTATTTCCACAGCCATCTTATCTTACTTAACATAGGCGGTCGCTCCGTTCATGTTCTTGTACTGCAGGTGGAAGAGCTTGGTGTAGTAACCGTTCTGCATGATCAACTCCGTGTGCGCGCCGCGCTCGATTATCTCACCGTGGCGAATCACCAGAATCTGATCCACATCCAGAATGGTCGTCAGGCGGTGGGCGATCACCAGCGATGTGCGCCCTGCCATAAGCTTGTGCAGCGACTCCTGGATTGCCCGCTCCGTTTCCGGGTCGACCGAGCTGGTGGCTTCGTCAAGCACCAGTACCTCCGGGTCGAAAGCCAGCGCCCGCGCAAATGACAGCAGTTGCCTCTCGCCCCGGCTGAAGTTGGCGCCCTTCTCCGATACCTCGGTCTGATACTGATGCGGCAGCCGCTCGATGAACCTGTCGGCCGCCACCGTGCGCGCGGCGTTTACGATTCGCTCGGCAGGTATCTCCTCGGCTTCGAGGCCTATATTGCCGCTCACATCGCCGGGGAAGAGCACGATATCCTGCAGCACCAGGGCGAATCGGCGGCGAAGCTCCGCCATGCAGATATCGCGGATGTCGATTCCGTCGACCGTGATCCGACCCCTTTGCGAATCATAGAAGCGCAGGAGCAGTCCGATGACAGTCGATTTTCCACCTCCGGTGACACCCGCCAGCGCTACCCGCTGGCCGGCCCTGACTTCGAAACTGACATCCTTGAGCACCCACTCGCGATCATCGCCGTAGGAGAACCAGACGTTTTCGAAGCGTATCTTCGACCGCAGACCGGGCCAGTCGACCGGTTTGGGCGAGTCCAGCAGTTTCGGTTTGGTTTCCAGGAGCGCGAAAATACGTCTTGCGCCGGCCACTCCTTTCTGGAAGCTGGCCAACTGTTCCGACATGCGGAAAATCGGGTCGAATGACCGCCAGATATTGACGAGAAACAGCACCATCAGGCCGGGTGTCAGCCCGAGTTGCGCACCGAGCAGCAGCACCAGGCCGATCTTCACGTACTCGAAGATGAAAGCGGAGTTGAAAAAGACGCAGACCGCCACGTTGACAAAGGCATCCTCGTGAAACTTGGCCTCGTTGGCCCGGTAGAACCTCCGTCGGGCGTATTCGCCGCGGTGGAAGATCTGGATGATCGACATCCCCTGCAAAAACTCGGTCGCGGTGGCCGTTACCTCGGCCATCAGTTTACGCACCGCCAGGAAGCGGTGTGAGGTCAGGCGATGGAAGATCCAAACGAGCAGCCCGATTGCCGGAATGAGCGCCGCCAGGAGCGACGCCATCCGCCAGTTGTAGTAAGACAACACGCCGTACAGCCCGGTCACAAGGAGCATGTCGGCCAGCACCAATAGCACGGTGTTGGTAAACAACATGCGCAGCGACTCGGTATCTGACTCCACGCGCGCCATCAGCCGGCCCACCGGATTCTGATCGTAGAACGACAGATCGAGCGACAAGATATGGGCGAACAGGCGCCGCTTCAAATCCAGCATGATATCCTGCGCGATCGTCTCCAGGCGTACCCGAAGCACGTATTGCGCGCCGATGTTGACAATCTGGATCGCGGCAATACCGGCCGCCAGGTAAAGCAGACCCCGGTAGTTTCCGCCTGCGAGCGGTGAGTCGATTGCCTCTTTGAGCAGTATTGGCCAGGCCAGTGAAAGAAGGGTAGCCGAAACCAACAAACCCAGGCAGATCGCCAGGCGCTTCCGGTGGCACTGCAGGTACGGTACCAGATGGCCGAACGCCTTGCGGATGCCGAGGTCCTTATCGGGTATTGATGATTTCTCGTCGTCGTATAGTGCACTTGTCATTTCATTGCCCCAAGTTTCGAACATTGCCGAGTGAATGACCCCAGGGGACAATGAAAAAAGCCCGCCAGGATCGGTGCGACCGTGGCGGGCTTCGTGATCTTCTGGTTACAGGCCCTATCCAGGCACACCTGTCCCGCCACACCGGGTGCATACCGGTGCACCCGACAAGAGATACCGGAGTTTAATCATTAGTTCGTCGACTCCTTGGCAGCGGGTTTAATATACGTAAAGTCTTTTCAAGGGCGAATATGCTGACCGGCAATTTATCGACCGGCGGAGCTTTGTCAACACTTTTCTGCTGTGCGTGAGGGACGTTCTTGTCCACCACGGCCCGATCTGTTGCAAAATGCCCGGCTCGTTCATCATCCTGGCGCACCGGGAGGTACGCCAGGCGCGATTTCTGACACTATGTCAGCTTGTCTGATCCTTCCCCAGACCCAGCCCGTCAGAATGTGCTTCCCCACAGCGAAGCCGTTGTCTATTTTTCCAGCCGGCTCCTGTTGATGTCGGAGAAGTAATAAGCATGTTGTATAGAAATGTCGGTTTAGTAGCCTGTATAACGCTTCTTCTCAGCTTGGTATCCCTAACCAGGGGCGGAACTCGCACCTTCGGAATCGGCTTTTTCGAGGGCGGCCCGTATCCGGCCCACTCCGAATTCCGCAACCATTTTCGCGAGCAGGTGGAGGCGTTGTGTCCAGCCGGTGTGACGATCAATTACCCCACCGACGGTTACAAATCTGCTGAGTGGAAACGCGCTCAGTCGCGGGTCATGGCCAGGGAACTGGCCGGTGCGCAGGATGTCGATCTGGTGGTGGCCACTGGGCCGTGGACAGTCGAGGATTTGCTCGCAGCTGGATTCGACAAGCCGATTCTGGCGGCGCTTCGTTTCGATCCGGTATTGGAAGGACTGGTCGACCAAAACGGCCGCTCGATTGTGAACAATCTCTCAGTCCGGATTCGCCCGCGCAAAATAGAGTCCGACTTCGCATACCTGACCGAATTAGTGCGGGCCGACACCATAGGCGTGCTCTATTTCCCATCGGGGAGCGAAGCGCCGACTGTAATCGACAGCATGCGCGTGCTGGGCAGGCGGATCGGTTTCGAGATTGTCACGGCGGAGGGGTACGACGTAGACAGCGCCTACGCTTTCTTTAAGGCGTATCGTCAGTTGAATAAGAGTATTGATGCCCTTTATCTGCCGCCAATGTGGGGTTGCGAGAGCGACCGGATGCGCCAGTTTCACGCCATGGTCGGGCGCGACCGGATTCCGGTCTTCTGCAGCGAGGGCGAATACCAGGTAACCCGTGGCGCCCTGGCGGGCGGTTCGGTCGAGACTCCCCTGGTGGAGGCCCACTATCAAGCGGTGAAGGCGGTACGAATCATCGGCGGAGTCATTCCGGCCGACCTGCCGAACGTCTACGCCGATGCCCGCGGCCTAGCTCTCAACTCCCAGATGATGCGCGAATTGCGAATCGCTTTGTCTACCGACCGTCGGTATGACGTGTCGCTCATCGATGCCCCCGCGCCGGACAGTGTCGAGCGGCTGAGCGTTGTCGACGCGGTCGGCGTGGCTCTGGCGCAGAATCCGGATTTGCAGGCGACTCTGGCCAGTCTTGACGCTGCCGAGGCGGCCTATTCTGAGGCGCGGTCGGTCTATCTTCCGCAACTGGAGCTCAGCGGCTCAGCTGGTTACTTCGATGACAACGCCGTCAACAACGATCCCCGCTACGAAAACAACCGCTACCACGCCCGACTGAGCCTGCGGCAGGAGATTTTATCGCTCGGGGCTATCCGAGACATCCGCTCCGCCGGGCTGGAGCGCGACCGTACGGAGGCGGATCAAAAGAGGGCCGCTCTGGCGCTCGAACTGGCGGTGACATCGGCGTTCATTGGCGCACTCGAAGCAGAACAGCTACGCCAGGTGGAACTGGCCAACCGCCGTCAGGCCCAGGAATGTTTCCAGGTCGCTAAACTGAGGAACGATCTGCGCGAGGGTGAGGCCGACGAAGTCTGGCGCACCGAACAGCAGTGGTTGGCGGCGCTTCAGGCAGTGCGTGACTCCGAGTACAATCTGGCCGTCGCCCGCGTGGTGCTCAATACCCTCCTGGGTCGGCCAGGTGATTTTCCCTTTGTTCCGGACTCACGACATTTCACGGATGCCAGTTTCTTCGAGCAGGAAGCTGTTATCATAGAACACACGAAAACGCCGCGGCAAAGAAGTGAGCTTGTCGCCGCGTTGTTGGACGTTGCTGTACGGAACAATCCTACTCTGGCCGCTTCCGATTTGCAGGTGTCCGTCCAAAGATCACGACTCGGTCGAACTAACGCCGCATTCTATCCAAGCATCGGGTTCTATGCGAATCTGGATGTTACCGATGAGCTGGCGGCTCGATCGGGCATAAACGAGGCCACTCCGAGCTGGTCGCTCGGCGCCCAGATCAAGCTTCCTCTCTTTCTGGGTGGAAAACAGTGGCACGAACGCGCGCGGATGAACGCGCTGCTCGACCAGGAGACGTGGGGCAAAGATCAGGCATCGCTGCAAACCGCCGCCGCCTTGCGCGTGGCCTGGGAGCGGGTGTTGAGCCGCTGCGAGCAATTCCCGATAGCGGCCAGAGCGGCCGAGCTGGCCAATCAGGTGTATCCGGAGCTGCTGTCTCGGTACACGTCCGGTAAAGGCACGGTTTTGGAATTGATCGAGGCGACGCGAGAAGATCGCTCGGCCAGCCGGAATGCGATTGGGGCTCAGATGGATTACTTTCGCGCCACCGCCGATGCGCTGGCCACGATCGGAATATCGGCGTACGCGTCAGGCCGCTCCTGCCCTGACGAGTTGATGCGTCTTGTGCAATCGCAGTGAAACCCTATCGGATCAAGTCGGTAGCCAACCTGAACAGCAGGAGAGCAGCAACCGCGATCGCCAGTGAGACACGGATGATCCGGTATGCCGTCCTGTCCGCAAATGGCTCTACGATCTGATTCCGCCAATGCCTCACAAACGTTCGGCTGTAGATAGTCAACGATAGCAGCAGCAGACCGGATGCAATCGGAGTCATGATCTGAATCCCGAATGGGAAGCGAATCAGGTATGTCGCCAATAAAACCACGAGTGCCGCGAATGCCCACTTGCCGGTAAGGTTCGAGGGGAGGGTCAGGCCGTCGCGACGCTTCAGCAAGTATGCTCCACCGGCAAGAATCAGCAGGTCTCGCCCCACAACCAGGGCCGCAAGCCATATCGGGAACTCTCGGAATGCGATTAGCCCTAACACCAGAACAACTGCGAAAATCTTGTCCGCTATTGGGTCGAGTGCGATGCCCAGAGGCGTGACAGCACCGGTTCTGCGTGCGACGTAACCGTCGGCCCAATCAGTCAGCCCCGCCAAAGCGAACAGTACCGAAGCGACAACCACGGACGTTGTATCATCGCGCCCAAGCAAGATCAGAAGTGCCGGCGCAATAATGACTCGCGAGAGACTAAACAGGTTAGGAAGACGCGACAGTTCGTGGAAGTTCATCGGTGGAGAACCGTGTCTATAGGGGCACAAAGAAGATTCGGGTGGCCAAGTCGCCCACAGGGATAGACAAGCACGACCACCCGAATACCTTTTAGCGGTACGGGGGATCGAACCCCGGTTTGATGGCTGAGAACCATCCGTCCTAGACCACTAGACGATACCGCCGATTCAATGCGCAATGCTAAAGAGTAGCATCGGGCCACATAATCATATTTTCAAAAACGGCTGTCAAGCTAATTTAATACGTTGTGTTATAATAAGTTGCGGCGAGAATCTCGGGTAATACTATGAGTCCTAAGAGCTTAGTGTGGGGACAAAAGTCCACATTTTTTTAGTGTGCTGTTGAAAAGTGACCTTGAGTCAGTGTCAGACATATCTGCCATTTTGGCAGGCGGTTCGCGGCGCTGAATTGCCGTCTTGACAAGTTAAACTCTAGAACCCACCCGCGAGCCTGCGGGACAGGGGAGGCTGGCCCACGGGTAAAGTCTCTTGCGGCTGATCTCAATCGGGTCCCGCCCGCCTCGGCGGGTGGGGTCCGGACCAGGATCTGTTGAAACTCCTGTTGGATATGCACCTCCACCCCCCAGCGGTCTCTGAAGCTGGTGTCGACACACAGCCCTTTTTAGCTTCTCCGGGCTTCCTGCCGGCCGTATATTCCGCCCGCGTTGGCATCAGGCAACGGAGGAATCATGCCCAAGGGCCGCATCACTCGAACCAGAAAACCGCGGGAAATAACCGCCCGTCAGCTCGACTACAGCGTCACCTACAGCCCTGGGACGGCGACCTGCTCGGATGAAATCGAGCCGTGCGAGGGAATAATCGGCCAGCAGCGGGCAATCGACGCTATCCGGGTGGGTTTGGCGGTGCATAGTCGCGGTTACAACATCTTTGTCACCGGCATGCCCGGCACCGGTCGCACGACCACGATCAGCCATTTGTTGAAGCAGCTCGAGCGCGACGATCCTCACCTAATGGACGCTTGCTATGTCAACAACTTCAAGAAGGTCGACAATCCGCTGGCGTTGACCTTCCCTGCCGGCGACGGCAAGCGATTCAAGAAAGATATAGAGTATCTTATTCACTCCGTGCGCAAGGTCGTCCCCAAGATCTTCATGTCCGAGGACTACAAGGACCGCCAGAACCGGGTCGTACGCGAATATGAAAACCGGCAAAAGGAACTGATCGGAGCCTTCGAGGCCAAGTTAAACGAGGCCGGTTTTGTGATGGTCCAGATTCAGGGGCAGGTGGGCGTGCGCAACGAAATCCAGCCGCTTATCGACGGCGAGCCGGTGTCGATCGAGAAAATCGAGCGGCTCGCCAAAGAAGGCAAGTTCGCCGAGGCCCGGTTGGACGAACTGCGCAGAGCCTGGGACAGCCTTCGCCGCGAATTCGACATCACAACCATCGAATCGAAAAAGATCAGCGCCAAACTCGAGGACGCACTCGAGAAGCTAAACCTATCCATGGTGGCGCCCCTGGTATCCGACAAGGTCAATCTGCTGAAGCGGCGTTATCCCGGCACGAAGGTGGTGGGGTATCTGGAGGAAGTGGAGCAGGCGCTGCTCAGTGATCTCGATCGCTTCCGCGAGACGCGCCCGCGTCGCGGCGAGGAAGAGCCGCCGGCCTTTCGCAAACAGGAACCATTCGAAGAATTTGCGGTGAATTTGATTCTCGATAATTCCGAGACGGATGGGGTACCTATCATAATCGAGAAATCGCCTACGTACAAGAACCTGTTCGGCTCACTGGAGCGCGTGGTCGACCGGTTCGGCTACTGGCGCACCGATTTTACGCGCATTTTCGGAGGCTCGCTTCTCAAAGCGAGCGGCGGGTATCTCGTGATGAACGCCACCGACATGTTCACCGAGCCGGGGGTCTGGACATTTTTGAAGCGGGCGATCCGCAACGGCGAGCTCGAAATCTCGGCGTACGATCCGTTCTCGATGATGGCCGGATCGGGAATAAAACCGGAGACGATTCCGCTCGATGTCAAAGTGGTGCTGATCGGCGACGCCTACATTTATAACATACTGTGGGAATACGACGACGATTTCAAGAAGATATTCAAGATCAAAGCCGAGTTCGATACGGTCATGCCTCTTGACCGTGCGAATATGAAGAACTACTACGGCTTTATAAGTCGCCTTGTACGCGACGAAAACCTGCTGCCGTACGATATCAGCGGTATGCAGGCCGTGGTCGAGTACGGCCGTCGCCTGGCCGGGCACCGCAACAAGCTGAGCGTGCGCTTTACGCCGGTGGCCGATATCATCCGCGAGGGTTCGTATTTCGGGAAACAGCGTCGAGCATCGATGGTGTCGCGTCGTGACGTTTTCGACGCCATTGTCAATCGACGCCGGCGCCTGAATCTCGTGGAGGATAAGGTACAGGAACTGTACGACAACGAGGTGCTTCTGGTGTCGACCACTGGTCGTGCAGTCGGTCAGATCAACGGGCTGGCGGTGTACAGCACAGGAGAATACCCCTTCGGCCGTCCCACGCGTATCACCGTGAATACCTCGCTGGGTAAGGCCGGCATTATCAATATCGAGCGGGAGGCGGATCTCTCCGGTCCGCTGCACACCAAGGGGGTGGCCATCTTAGCCGGCTACTTCCGCCAGATGTTTGCGCAGGATAAACCGCTCGCCATGTCGGCGTCGATCTCATTCGAGCAGTCATATTCCGGAGTCGACGGCGACTCTGCGTCGGCCACCGAGGTTTTCGCGATTCTGTCGTCGCTGACAGGTCTGCCAATCAAGCAGGGGATCGCGGTCACCGGCTCGGTCAATCAGAAGGGCGAGATCCAGCCGATCGGCGGCGTGAACGAGAAGATCGAGGGTTTCTACGACGTCTGCAAGAGCCGCCGTCTGACCGGTACCCAGGGTGTGATCATCCCGCAGCAGAACGTGCAGGATTTGTTGCTTCGCCCTGACGTAATCGAGTCGGTCAAGGCCGGGAAGTTTCACATTTATCCTATCAGAACAGTCGATGAAGGGATTGCGATTCTCACGGGAGTTTCCGGTGGAAAACGCCTTGCTCGGGGCGGATTCACGAGGGGATCGGTGATGTACAAGGCGGATGATAAGCTGCGGCAGATGGCGCTGGAGCTGGATCGCTTCGGTCGCTCGATATCGAATGACAAGAAGAACAATCGCGGCAAACGTTCTACCGGCGGCGCCAATGATGACTGAGGCGTAGATGGCCGCGCCGTCGAAAGCAGGTGCTCCACCGGTTGGAGTCCACATTTTTCCCTTGACTTATATTCGAGTGGACCTATGTTTTAGCGAACCTATCAGGTTTAATGCGCAAAGCTAACGAGATCGGCAATCAGTCCAACCCTCCTACTATTGACGGTCTTGTAGCGACGAAAAAGGCGTGACCTCCTCCCAGTCGCGCCTTTTGTTTTTGCTCTAAAAGTCTGCGCCGAAGGAGAAATAGTGTGATGGTTTGTCGGCGACATCGTCAAGATCGGTGGACCAGGCGACATCGTAGCGAAGAAGCGCAAAACCGAACAGGTTGATCCTCATGCCGACACCGAACCCGGCCTTGATATCCTGAAGCCGGCTGACCCCGTTGTCAGATGTGCCCCCTTTGAATTTGCCGCCGAACCAGGCTGCACCGACATCGGTGAATACCGCGCCGGTAACGTTGCTTAGCAGAATCGGCAGGGGATACTTCATGGCGAAATACTGGATCATGGGGAAGCGGAGCTCCCAGTTGATCAGGCCGTACCGGTCGCCCGATATGCCGTAGTATTCCTGTCCGCGCAGGGGAGTGACGACATCGGCGAAATAGAGGTTCTCGACGTCGTACACCTTGGCCTCGAGCGTGCGCGTGCCGATCCAGTTGGTTGTGCCGCCGAGGAAGTATTGCTTTGGTGTCCGCCCGAACGACGCTCCGCCGCTGAACCGGAGGGCCATCGATACCGTCCGGGCGATATGCCAGTACTTGCGATAATCAAATCCCGCTGAATAGAATCCGATTCCCTCGGCGTCGAACAGGTCGGTGCCGCCGTCGAGTGTGAACTTGAACCGTCGCCCGTTGACCGGCGCGGTGTAGCCCCAGAGGACGTTGTCGAACACGTACGAGCCGGTGACGCTGGTTATCTGGGCGCTCCGGTTCGGTCGAGTATCTCCCAGCGCGCGGTCATAGTACTTGCGATCTATGAACACCTCGGCTACCGAGGCCTCGAGTCGGCTGAATATCGAGAATGGTCGGCTGGCAAAACCCTGCACGCCGTAGAAGCGATCGGAGAAGATAAAGCCGTAAGAATCCTCGTAGTAGTTTTTGGTGTGAAACGCTCCGACGCCCAGGCTGGTGCGGTTCGTGTTGTTGAAATAATACGCCTGCACGAACGACTGGTCGAGACTGTTGACCAGATCGGTGGCCACCAGCACCTGGTGATTGCCGAGATAGTCCGAGAAGACAAAAATCGTCTGCCCGCGCACACCGAAGAATGTGTCATACGAGAAACCGCCGCCGACAAAGTCGGTGGTCAGCCTGGGACGGTACTTGTTCACGCTGTATTCGCCGTCGGGCAACGGCGGGGGGATGGAATCGAACGAGGCCGGTTCCTTGCGCCGCGTCTCGGTCATCGTGCTGTCATGATCGCGGCGGACATCCTGAAGTACCGAATCGAGCGCGGCGTCAGCGGCGCTGCCCACATACACGTATTCATCGTCGTAAATTCCCGTTTCTTCCACTACACGGGTTGTATCGGCGACTGCCAGAGTATCGCCCGGAGTGATAGCCGCGCTGTCGGTAACCGCCAGTGGAGTGGAAGACTCAGCAATGGTACCTGTTACCATCGCAGTGTTGACTATAGTAGAGTCTGTCACCTGTCCGGTAGCGGCTGCCGGTTCGGTTATCGCCTTGCCGAGCAGATCGTAATTGCCTTTGACGAAGTCGGTCTCGGCGAGGGCGCCGTTTTCTCCCAACGGTACAAGGTTCTCGAGCAGGAAGATGTCAAACGCGCCCTGGTAAAACGCAGAGAAGACCAGCCGGTCGCCCTTGGGCGACCATGACACGTGCCTCACGCCGGTCAGAATATCGGTGACCGCAAAATACCGCGTGCTGTCCAGATCACCGACATAGATGTTGTCAATACCGTTGCGGTTCGATATGAAGGCCAGCCGGGTACCGTCGGGAGAGACCATGGGCTGGTGATTTTGTCCCGGGCCGACATCGATCGGCCCGATTCGCCTGTCGTCCATGCCGACTTTGAAGATGTTGTACATGCCGTAATCGAAGTCGCCCGGCATATAAGCGTCGGCCGAGATAAGATACGGGTGGCCGACATTGTCGATGACCGGATTCTGCGGGTGGGGATGATCGGACGAAAACACTAGCTCCGCAGAATTCGGCATCCAGCTTGGCTCAACATCGTCATACCGGTCATTCGTGACCTGGGTAATCTTGTCGCTGTCGATGTGATACACATACAAATCGCGCTGATCGCCGTCAAGCGCAGCAAAGGCAACCATGCGGCCATCGGGCGACCAGGCCGGATTGACGATATTCTGGTACTCGAATCGCCGCTTGAGATAGACGTCGCCATCCGCAACCCTTACAAAGAAGAGCGATTCCTTGCCGCGCGACTTCGCGGCAAAGACGATATTCTCGCCGTCGGGTGAAAACGACATCCCCGAAACGTAGGCGTGGAGCGACTCGAGATCGCCGGAACGCTCCGCCTTGACCAGGCGCTTGATCGTCTTTCCGTCGTAGGGTGAAATCAGTACAATCTCAGTGTAATCGGACTTATCGGTGAAGATCGCGATCACATCACCGTCGGGTGCAAAGGCCGGCTTTTCGTTGAAATATGAGCCGTCCTCGCGAGCCTTGGTCAACTGTTTGCCAATCTCATCGGCTTCCTTGAGCGAGGCAATGGAAGGCCAGTAGCGGCGCTTCATTTCTTTGGAGAAGTCATCCCAGAAGTCTTTCTCTTCGACCCCCAGCACCGCCTTCATGGTCTTGCTCATGGTTAGGAGGATCTTGCCCTTCTGGATCAGCTTATGCAGCTTGTCTTCGCCGTACTTATCGGCGATATACTTGACCATCGCCTGACCCTGGCGATAGGCGAAATAGTTGTATTCGAGATACTGGGGCGGGACGAGGTAGTTGTTGACCGTGGCGTCACGAAGGAACATGTCCGAATTGTAATCCCAGCCGTGGCGCGACGAATACTCGGCGTATCCTTCGGAGAACCAGGCGGGCAGGTCGAAGAAGCGCTGACGGGAGAGAATCGACGACAGGTTGTTCCCGAACAGCATGTTGTGCACGACGGCATGAGTCAGCTCGTGATGAAGCACGTGGCGGAGGTCTTCGTAAGAACCGGTGAACGGAACCGCGATGCGATTCTTGAACGGTTCGGTAAACCCTCCGATTCCCTCGCTCAACAGGTTCGGGATGATGTTGGTCTGCTGGAGCTCGTTGTGGGAATTGTAAAGAAAGACGGGCACCCGATGTTGGAGATTATAATTCAGTTCGTCAGAGACTTCCTTGTAGGCCGCCTCCAACACATTGGCCGAGAACTTGGCGATGGAGTAGGCGTCTTCGTAGAAATAAATGTCGAAATGGCGGGTCTGGATGTAACTCCAGTCGAAGTCCCGGTAGCGGACCTTGTTTTTGCCGAAATAAGTCTCCTGACCGGTCGCATTGATCGCGAACAGGATAATTGATACTACGAGTAACAGATTCTTACGCATCTCGGGTTGCTTTCTTCTACAGGACGCCGTACCGGACGGTCTGTTTGGTTTTATACACCGAGCCTATGCCTTCATTCTCTTAATATCGGCACCCAGGCGCGACAACTGTTCCTCGAGTCGGTAGTAAGCCCTGTCGAGATGGTACACTCGCGACAACTCCGATTGTCCATGCGCCACGAGGCAGGCCAGGGCGATGCCGGCTCCCGCCCTGATGTCCGGCGCCATAACGCCCGCGCCCTGCAATCTTTCGACGCCATTGATCACTGCTTCGCCCCCGGCGGCGCTGATGTCGGCGCCCAGACGGCGAAACTCCATGGCGTGGGCGAACCTATCTACAAAAACAGTGTCCCGAATATGCGAGGTTCCCGTCGCGATAGCGCATGCCGCCGAGATGCAAGCCTGGAGATCGGTGGGAAATCCGGGATAAGGGAACGCGGTGACATTGGTAGCAGTGAGTCGCTTTGGGCCTCTCACCGTGAAGCTCGCTCGTTTGGTCTCGATTTGGCAGCCCATTTCCAGCAGCTTATGCAACACTACGGCAAGCTGCTCGGATGGCACTCCGGAGATCTCGAGTTGTCCGCCGGTTATGGCGGCGCCGATAGCGTATGTTCCCGCGACTAATCGGTCACCTGAGACTGAGTACTCGATTGCTCTGAGTCTTTTAACCGGCTCTACCACGATATTGGGTGTGCCGGCACCGTGGATCCTGGCTCCGGCGGCATTGAGAAAACTGGCTGTGTCGACCACTTCCGGATCGCAGGCGGCGTTGGTAATCACCGTCTTACGCTTAGCCATCACCGCGCCGTAGAGAAGGTTCTCGGTGCCGGTGTGGGAGGGTTTGTCGAAATAAACGGCGCCGCCCTCGAGAGGCTTCCCCCGAGCGATCACGTAGCCACTGTCCTCGGTCACTTTAGCGCCCAGAGAGGCGAAACCCTTGATATGGTAGTCGACCGGCCGGGCGCCGAGCACACACCCGCCCGGTAGTGAGACGCGCGCTTCACCCAGCCGGGCTAGGAGCGGTCCCAACACCAGAAACGAGCCGCGCATCTTGCGCATCAGCTCGTACGGAGCGGTGTTCTCGGTGAGATGCTCCGCATTGACCGTGACAACTCTGGCCACGCCGTCGTAGGTAACACGCGCCCCGATATACTCGAGCATCTGCGACAACGTGTAGATATCCATCAGGGGAGGGACGTTCCTGATGACCGTCTCGCCCTTTTCAATCAGGAGGGTGGCGGCGAGGATAGGCAGCGCGGCATTCTTGGAGCCGTCGACCTTAATCTTGCCTCGGAGCTTGGCGGGGCCGTTGATAACGAACTTGTCCATGTACTACCTTTGTATGGCAGCCTGCGGTGTTTGTTCCTCTCGCCTTGTGCCAAAGAAAGACTCGAGTACACCCGCGTGCCGTCGGGCGACCCAGCCCGACGGTCATGTGAGCTACCATGCCCGTCCGCGCGCCGCGGCTCGGGTGAAACCACGCCGAGTTCTCTCACAGAGCCCTTCAACGAGGGAGCGAATCGTCCCAATAACCCTCTAAGTGACCCATCAAAGCAACGAAAAGATTAATGGGTGGACAATGCGCGTGAGCCCGACTCCCGTGACTGGCGTACCTCCCGGTGCGCCAGTTCTTCCGCAGCAAGCTGGTGGACGGGGACGTCCACTAGCCACGGATGGCAGCATCGCCGATTGCTCGCTCACGCGAGCAATCCTGGGATTCTGCCCTACCTCTGCCTCCGTACTGCTTGCTGCTCGGCAGCGTCAGCGCCGCTCAGATGATCTGCACTCTGAGGATTGAGTTCAGCGAGAGAACCAGCGAGTTGTCATCGGGCAGCCCGCACAGATACCAGCCGTTGGCGTACTTCATCGTGGGCTGGACGACAACGCGTTTCGGCGGGAGCCACCGCCGTGCATAGGTGACGTTCACTTTGAGTCTCTGGTCTGCCGCGTGAAGCAACAGGTTGAGGGTTCCATTCGAGGTCTGTTGTAACATTCTTCTACCTCCCAGGTAGTTTGAGTCGTCCACCGCCAGAGGGCATGATCTCCCCGGTGCGTTTGTAAACTTCTGTTCCGCCCTCAGCCTTAAGCTTGCCCTCCCCCCCGTGGCTGGTTTGGACCACGTCCCTTTCAAGCTGGTTTTGCTACATTATCACCATCAAGATCCAGTACCAGAAACTGGTCTGGGTCGACTCCTCAGTGGTGTCCGGAGCTGACCCGGTCGAGTCAGGATCCTGTACAACCATGTCCGTGGAATCTTCCTCTCCCGGCGGGAGTATCCCCCCTCCACCATCCGCCTTCGCCACCGGTCCGCTCAGGCTGGCGACCACTAATGAGAAAGCCACCAGCGCCAGAAATCCAAGTCTGATCAAACGCATCTTCTTGCCTCTTTCTCTTTATGCCTGAAATAGGTTTGGAAACCTATTGCTACAGAGTCCATGGCAAGCGAAGTGCCGGCGCCACGGGCGAGGAAGGCAGTTGTGGCATCGCGTTGAGTATCAGACGATTACCTTCAGATTGCCGATTCAGGAGTGACTTGGTAATGCCGCGTATCATGCACAAGAATCGAGCGCAGGAGGTCAAGCCACTGCGGCAGTGTAAGTTACATTTGCCGCCGCCCTTGTCAAAAGCGGCAAGTCGGCAAGGTGAAGAGCGGATTAGGGACGGTTGAGGTTGTACTTTTTGATTTTTCGGCGAAGCGTCGACAGAGTAAGACCCAGTTCCTTTGCAGACGCCGACTGGTTCCATTCGTTGGCGATCAGGGCGCCAAGAATCACAGACTTCTCGAGACGCGCCGTGCGGTCTTTCGAGCCGAAACTGTCTCCGCCGGGGAGCCGCATTTCGCGGGGGAGCTCGCTGACCCCGATCGTGCCGTCGCGGCAAGCGAATATCGAAAGCCGCTCGACCAGATTGCGGAGCTCCCGCACATTGCCGGGCCAGTCGTAAACGCCGAGCAGGGCAGCGGCCTGAGGTGAGAAACGGACCGGCCGCGCATTGCCCTTCGCGAACAGCCGGGCGAAATGATCTATGAGCGGCTGGATGTCGCCGGGCCGGTCCCTGAGCGGGGGGATATCGACTTCCACGGCACAGATGCGGTAGAACAGGTCCTCGCGGAAGGTCCCTTGGCTCACCATGGCACGAAGATCCTGATGAGTCGCGTAGACGAAGCGAATATCGGTGTGAATGGTGCGGTTGCTGCCGACTCGCTGGAATTCCTGGTTCTCGATCACCCGCAGCACTTTCGCCTGGACTTTGAGCGGCAGATCGCCGACCTCATCGAGAAACAGCGTGCCGCCATCGGCTGCCTCGAATCGGCCTGCCCGTGTAGCCACACCGGTGGCAGCCCCTTTCACCGTGCCGAACAGCTCGCTTTCCACCAGCGTTTCGGGCATCGAGGCACAGTTTAGCTTGACCAAAGGACGGTCGGCGCGGCCGCTCTGGGCATGAATCAAATTGCAGAGAATTTCCTTGCCGGTGCCGCTCTCTCCCCGAATTAGTACGCTTGCGTCCGACGTGGCTATCGCCGGCAGCGATTCGAGCAGCCCCAACACCACAGGGTCCTGGCTGATAAACACCAGGTTGTGGCCTTCGCTGGCGAGGTACTCTTCCAGATACGACGTCCGGGCGTTGAGCCGTCGCTGTTCCCGTGCCTTGCTGAGCACTACGGACACCACCTCGGCCAGGGCGGTGACGAACTGCACGTCTTCATCGTCGAAAAGGGCCGGGATGGTATGGTGATCCAGATACAGGATTGCCTCGACCTGCCCGGCGGGCGCCACCGGGACACACAGCAGGGACCGAATGTTGTGTTCGAAGATGCTCTTACTGCCTTTGGTTCGCTCGTCGGCAAGAGCGTCGTGGGCGACGAACACCTGTTGTCTCTCCAGAGCCGTTGCGGCAATGCTCCGGCTGAAATCGGTAATAGGCCTGAGCGATTTATCGTCGCAGTTGACATATGCCCTCACTTGGAGCTCGCCGCCGGCGCTTTCACGCGTGAGCAGCACGCCGCGCTCCGCCTCGGTCATTCTCGTGGCAAGTGTGACAATGCTCTCGAGCGCGTTTCGGTAAGTGGCGAGGTTCTTGATAACCTGTGAAATTCCCGCGATCGTGTCCATCAACGCCCGTTTCTCGTAGCGCAGGCGACCCCGTTCGTTCTGTCTCGAGGTTAGACGTTGGGTGAGTGGGCCGTTTCCCAGATCGTTGGCCAGTGTGGTGGCGTGCGCCAGGAAGCGCTCACCCAGCTTGGGATGGTCATGCAGGTGACACTGGTCGGCGATGCGCTCGCACAGCAGGGAGGTCGTGAACCGGTGGCCCGCCGAATCGAGTATGCGGCAGGAGGATTTTGCGGTGCGGAGCCAGTCATCCCACGACAAAGCCGAATCGATTTCACACTTGAAGAGCGGCCGGGCGGCTCCGCCGATTGGACCCTGCCGGGCCATTCGATCGATATTGTCATCCGAGAAATACCCCCGGGCCTGCCGAGCGATGTCGTCCTGCCGTCCTGCCAGTAGCACCAGGTAGGCCAATCCCGCGTAACTTGCGCAGTTGAGGTTCATCAAGTTGAGAAGCGTATTGGCCAGCCGCTCGGCATCGGGCGGGGCGCCGTAGAGGAGATCACATGCGGTGCGAAGGTATTCGAACTCAGCGAGTGAGACCGCGTCTTTGAGATTGCCGGCGACCGCACAGCCTTGCTCGACGTGCTCGAGACAATCGCCGCGCCGCCCCTGCATCAAGGCCAGGTAAGCCAGGTTCTTGTTGGCGAGAACGGTGACGACGCTTGTCGGACTGTGTTCCACTATGCCGAGAGCTTTGGCCAGGTTCTGGCGTGCCGGCACGACCTCGCACCGCACGGTGTGCAGCCAGCCGAGGTTCAGGTAGTATTCGGCGTACTGCAGCTTGCCGCCGTGAAGGTGGATGGTTTGAAGCCACTGGCCGATAACTCGCTCTGCCTCGCGGTAATCGCCCAACCGGATCAGCCCGGCGACAACGGATTCGAGAGCATGGTGGGCGAGATACAAGTCACCGGTTGCGCTCGCAGACGTGTGAGCTAGCCGGCCTAATCTCACTGCTTTTGAAAAATCTCCAGTCTCGTAGCACAAGGCTGCGTAGGCGGCGATGGCCGACGATATCGCCGGCTCAAGTCCGTTCTTGCGCGCCAGCTTCAGACACTCCGCATACGTCTGATGGGCAACGTCGGTTCGGCCTCCCGCCTTAAGGGCGCCCGCCAGCATGCCGATGGCTCGCACCTGTGAGGTGATGTCTCCGGCATCGCGACTGCGCTCGATCAGTGCGCGAAGCCTTACCTCTGCTTCGGTCTGATCCCCACGGACGATCATCGCCCAGGCGGCAAGTCGTTCGAATGGGAATGCCGATCTGGGTTCAAGGACCAGATACTGTTCAGCAAACGCGACGGACCTGTGAAAACCCTCGTCTACTTTTCCGGCAGCATAAAGCTGAAGGACAAGCCGCTCCGCTGTCTCCGAATGCTCCGACACCCCGGGTGTCAGTCGCTGCAGCATTTCCCCGAGAAACTCAGCCGCTTCGTCGGGTCGATTCAGTTGGCGGGCGAGGTCACTTAGCGATGTCAGCATCGCCAACACGTCCCGTCCGACAACCCCATCCGCGCATCGCCCCCGCCACTCCTGTTTGAGAAAGAGATATTGCCGAAGTCCCCCTGTGGGGGATTCGCTCTTTTGCTTGGCCTGTCGGTGTTGGACCGGCGCCACACGATCCAATCGTACGAACGCTTCAAGCAGGTTTTCGTCGGTGAGAGCAAGCTGCCAATAGTCGCCGAACTGGTGGATATACGTCACCCGCCAGAGCCACTTGAAGGTGTCCAGGGTTTCGCGGGGGCTCACGCGGAAGGCCGACAGTGTTGCCCCGGCCAGGTCGTCGGGGACCGAGTATAACCCTGACTCTTGAAAGAGCGCCTTCTGAATCGAGACCCTTTCGTCCGCCAGCCTGGTTCGCACCCGACGAAACGTCCCGGTAAGCAACATCGCCAGGAGCGTCTTCTTGAATTCGGCCGCTTTGGAATCGTCGATCAGCCCGGACGAGCGGAGGGCGTCGATAGCCGACGGCGGTCTCTGATCAGGAGTGGGCAGGGTCAGGAGACCCGTTAACCGGTGCAGGCGTTCCAGCATCTCAGTCGCTCGCGCGGGCTCGTCGCCCTCGGCGACATGCCCGGTAATAAGCTCTTCGAGAGATTTCCCCAGCGAGAACAGATCGCTCTTACCAGTGAGATAATCGCCTGTCATGATCTCGGGCGCGACCATCCCGGGTGTTCCGACCACCCGTCCGGACCACTTGGTGTTGATTTCGTGGAGCGTGTCCAGGTCGACCAGGATATGGCGCATCTCGCCCTTAATCCGGCGTGAGCGAAAGTTCTCGATCTTGAGATCACAGTGTACCAGCCCCATCGCGTGGAGAAAGTCGGCGGCCAGGCTGATATCCACAAGCAGTTGCCCGGTCTCTTTGAATAGCACGCCTGAAGACATCGGATCGCTGGTCAGGGTCTCGACATACGGATATTCGACATACACGCGGCTGTCATCTTTATGGCAGGCCACCGCGGTCAGGATCAGCCCGCTCCGGAGTCGCGACTGAAAAGAAAACGACCTTTCAAGTATACCTGCGGGGGATGAAACCGACGTGTCACCGGAAATCGGCGCCGTCTTAACAAAGCACTTTTTACCCGTCAGACGGTTTTCGGCCAACCAGGATTCGGCAGAATTGTTGGACGAAAGCCGGGTAAGCAGCGCGTACCGCTCGGCGGGGGTTTTGGTCTTAGGGTCTGCCATGGTCGCGGAATGACATCAGCGAGACTCGGTCCCGATGTCCGTATCCTTGGTAACATTATATCCAACGCCGACCAACCTTGCAAGCAGTTGTGGCCCGTCGGCCCGCTCCATGCCCCGGTGGCCCACCCGCTTGCGGGTGGGATGGTGATGACTCCAGCATGAAGATGTCCTCGGTGGCCCACCCGCTTGCGGGTGGGATGGAAATGTCCTTGTATCTGATCGGCAGGCCTCCGCGCCTGCCGCCGGACGACGCGGCAGTGTGCCGGTAGCCCACAGCTTGCTGTGGGTTGCTTGCATCTGAGCAGAACTTCTGAACGAAGCCTCATTGTCAAAACCACGTCTCACGCTAACGCGTTCGACTCAGGGGTTTTGACCTACATTGTTTGAATTCACCGTGATCTGACTCGATTGTCGCAATGAAGATCCCACCCGTTGGGTGGGGTACAAGTCACTCGGCCGTCGCTGGCGAGGAGTCACTTACCAGCTCATGTGGAGCTACTGCGCCGGCTGGGTTACCGATTCTTCGACCATCTCAAACGACTGCCTTACGCGAAGGAAAAACTCGATCGCCTCGCCCTGGCAGAAATCAACCACGGTCCACGGCAGGCGCACAAACCGCCCGCGCGAGTACACCAGGGCCAGTTCGGCAAAAACTCCGTCGCGCATGTAAATGCGGTGGTTATACTCCCGATGCGAGGCCATCACCAGACTGTCCGGAGTCATGATGCCGGGGTCGATATTGACCGTGCGGAAGGCGAAATCGTCGACCAGGTCGCCCAGTTGCTGTTCGACCTTATGGCAGGCGGCCTTGATTTCAGGCAGGCGGTCACGCTCGACCAGCCGCTCGAAAGAATAGAACCGGCGCTGCAGTTCAGTGCCCATTTCCTCGGCGTATTTGTCGGAGGTGTAGGAAAGCTCCATGGTTTCGCACTGGACCCGGCCGAACTGTTTTTCGAGAAGCTTGAGGGCGTCGGCGAGGCCGTCGAGGGAGTTATAGATGATAGAGACTACGAGTCGTCCTTTGGGGGGTTTTTGAATACGTGCCATGGCGCCAGAGATACGGGGTAGAGGGCGCGGGGCGCAACAAAAACAAGGGAAGGGTGGCGGCGGGCCTCTTGGTGGTTGTTTCGTAGGGCAGGACCCCTGCGGTCCTGCCATCACTTCTACTCGCCGAACTCCCCAGTCATCCCCGGTGGCTCTTCAACTCCCCAGTCGGGGCTGTACACTGACTCGAAACGATTATCGTGAATAGAGCTTAAGCGCCACTCTCTGGGTGCAGCGACGAGGCCGTGTTTCACGGGATTGTAATGAATGTAGTCCACATGCCGGTTGTAGAAGCCATTTCATAACCTCTTCAGCGTGATGAGCAGGCAAGCGACATGAAAAAACGCCTCATAAACCACAATATCACGGTCCCAGCGGACCACCAAGCGACGATTATTTCCCAGCCAGGCAAAAG